>DQVN01000098.1 GCA_015661715.1 Sulfurivirga caldicuralii | reverse complement strand
GTCGGCGCGCCAAAGCGCTCCAGCGCCAGGATATCGCCGGTAAAACCGGTACCACCAATGAGCAGAAGGATGCCTGGTACACCGGTTTCAATCCCAAAGTCGCCACCAGTGTGTGGGTAGGATTCGACCAGCCCCAAACCCTCGGTCGCCGTGAAGTGGGCGGCCGCGCCGCGCTGCCCATCTGGATTGACTATATGCGTGTGGCCTTGGCGCAGATTCCGGAAACGCCATTTGCCATGCCCGAAGGCATTGTCAGCGTGCCCATCGACCCCAAAACGGGCCAGGCCGTGCCTGCCGATACGCCCGGTGCCCTGTTTGAGGTCTTCCGCGAGCCCTTTGCCCCTCAGATACCCAGCGAAGACCAACGCGCCCTCGAGGCCCTCAGTAATGAACTGTTCCAGTAGGAGGTATACATGAACTGGCCGCAACTGTCAGAGGCCATCGCTCAGGTCGGCGGGCCCCAACTTCATATCATCAGCGCGCAGCCGCAAAGTGGCGGCGATATCCATCAGGCCTGGCGCCTGCATACGGATCAGGGCGACTACTTTCTCAAAACCAACCGCCCCAGCAGCCGCCCGCTGTTTGCTTGCGAGGCCCATGCCCTGGAGGTCATCTGGGAGACCCATACCTTTCGCTGCCCGCGCCCCTATGCCTGGGGCGAGGGCGCAGGATGCGCCTTTTTACTGCTGGAATACCTGCCCCTGGGCCATGGGGGTAATGAGCGGGATCGGGGCCGGGCCTTGGCACTGCTGCACCATCAGCTCAGCCCAAACGGCCGGTTTGGCTGGGATGAGGACAACTATATTGGCCATACCCTGCAACCCAATGGCTGGTCAGACGACTGGATACACTTTTACGGCGAAAAGCGCCTGCGCCACCAACTGGAATTGGCCCGCGCCGCCGGACTGTCTGCCTCCACTTACGAACAAGGATTGACACTGATTGAAGCCCTGCCCGCCTTCTTCTCCGGCTACACCCCCAAGCCCAGCCTGCTGCACGGAGATCTGTGGGGCGGCAACAGCGCCTTTACCGAAGCGGGCGAGCCAGTCATTTATGACCCCGCCAGCTACTACGGCGACCATGAAGCTGATCTAGCCATGACCGAACTATTTGGCGGCTTTGGCGCGGATTTTTATGCCGCCTATGGTGAACTCTTTGCCCTGGACGACGGTTACAGGGTGCGCAAAACCCTCTATAACCTCTACCACATTCTCAACCACTTCAACCTGTTCGGTGGCGGCTATGGCCGCAGCGCCCAGCGCATGATGCAACAGCTGCTGGCGGAGGTCGGCTAAACAGCCCACATATCCAACGACTCGCCAGCGCCTACGGAGGGAAAAGGGCCGCTATGGCTCAGCCGCCTGCGCGGCCTCTGTTAAAATAGCACGATCAGCGAACTTTCAAGGAGAGCCACGATGCGTATTATTCTGTTGGGCGCACCCGGTGCTGGCAAAGGCACTCAGGCGCAGTTTCTCAGCAAGCACTTCAATATTCCGCAGATTTCCACCGGAGACATGCTGCGGGCCGCCATTGCCGCGGGCACGGAGCTGGGTAAAAGCGCAAAAAAATACATGGATGCCGGGCAACTGGTGCCGGATGAGGTGATTGTCGGGCTGGTCAAGGAACGCATCCGCGAAGATGACTGCAAAAACGGCTTCCTGCTGGACGGCTTTCCGCGGACCGTAGCCCAGGCTGACGCCCTCAAAGAGGCGGGGGTGGAGATTGACGCCGTGATTGAAATCGATGTGCCGGATGAGGTGATTGTGGAGCGCCTCTCCGGCCGCCGCGTACACCCAGCTTCTGGCCGCACCTACCACATCAAATACAACCCACCCAAGCAGGCGGATGTGGATGATGAAACCGGTGAGCCGCTGATTCAGCGAGAGGATGACAAACCTGAAACCATCCGCAAGCGTCTGGCTGTCTATCATGAACAGACTGCCCCCCTGGTGGACTACTATCGTGCGCAAGCGGAGAAAAATCCCCAGTTGAAATATATCCATGTGGATGGCACCCAACCCATTGACGAGGTGGAAAAGACCATTCTCAGCGCCCTCTCTGACTGACGATCTGCGCCCTGGATCAAATAGGGCGCATCTTACGGCAAAAAGCGCTATGATGAGTGTTCATCCACAAATCACAAGACCAGGGTTAAACCATGCCTGAACAGCAGTCTGGCGCCCCCACACCGGCGCCTGAAAAAAACGAAATACCCCGCAGTACCCTGCCTGCACCTAAAAAAACCGAGCTGGCCCGTCTGGAAAAAGGGCTGATGCCCGGTAAAGATCTGCACACTTATCTTCAGGTGATCAACCAGTTCCCCGCCCTCTCGGCCGAAGAGGAGCGGGAACTGGCCAAACGCTGGTACTATGACAAAGATGAGGAAGCGGCTAAAAAGCTGGTGCTCTCCTCCCTGCGCTATGTGGTGCCCATTGCCCGCAGCTATGCAGGCTATGGTTTACCGCTGTCGGATCTGATTCAAGAAGGCAATATCGGCCTGATGAAAGCGGTGCAACGCTTCAACCCGGAGCAGAATGTGCGCCTGATGACTTTTGCCGTACACTGGATCCGCGCAGAGATCAATGAATACATCATCCGCAACTGGCGTATCGTCAAAACCGCCACCACTAAAGCGCAACGCAAGCTGTTCTTCAAGCTACGGGGCGCCAAAAAGGCACTGGCGTGGTTTGGCGACAAGGAGGCCGAACGGGTCGCCGAAGAACTGGGGGTGAGTAAGGAAGATGTGCTGGAAATGGACAGTCGCCTCTATGGCCAGGATGTCTCCATCGACCCCACACCGGAAGATGAGGAAAATGAGCGCCCCACCCTGGTGCTGGCTTCCCATGAACCCGACCCGGAAACCCAGCTGGCAGAAGAGCAGGATAAGACCCTCAAGATGGAAAAGATGCGTCAGGCCTTGGAAACCCTGGATGCCCGCAGCCGCGACATTCTGCAACAGCGCTGGCTCAGCGAAGAAAAAACCGGCCTGAAGGCGCTGTCGGAAAAGTATGGTGTCTCCATGGAACGTATCCGCCAGATTGAGAAGGCGGCAATGAAAAAACTGCATAAGGCCATGGGTGAGGTCGCGGGCTAACCATTAGCACCATTTATGCGACATAAAAAACTTCTATTTTGACCAGCAATATTCCCTTATATCACAATACCCCTGTCGCAACAGATTCAGGGGAATCCACCATGCAGATTGACTACTGGCCCGCCTGGCTTGGCGGCTTGGGTATCGGCTTATTTGTCTTACTCCATTTCTGGCTGATCGGCCGTCCCGCCGGTTGCTCCACCGGTTATGGCCACATCTGTGCGCTGGCATGCCGCCGCCTCAAATTCTTTCACAGCGGCGAATACCGGGACGTCAACAACACCCGCCTGTGGTTTCTCCTGGGCATTCCCTTCGGCGGGCTATTGAGCGCCCTGCTCAGCGCCGACCCATGGCACTGGAACTTTTCCATGGGTATGTATGATGCTGTTTTACCACAGACAGCAACGGGTAAGGCCCTGTGGTTGATCTTCGGGGGCATGCTGCTGGGCTTTGGTGCGCGTCTGGCCGGCGCCTGCACCACCGGCCATGCGCTGGTAGGCGGCGCCATGCTTAATCCGCCCAGCCTGGTGGCCGGCGCGGTCTTTTTTACCAGCGCCATGGCCATGACCTGGCTGTTGTTCAAGGTGTAGACCATGCTCCACAAACGCAAGCTCAATATTCTCGCCTGGCTGCTGGGCGTTCTATTTGGCTTTCTCATGAGCCGGGCTGGCGCCACCACTTATGACCTGCACGCCAAGATGTTCCTATGGGAGGATTTCCAATTGATGATTGTCATCAGCGTAGCCGTACTCGTTGGCATGGCTGGCATCTGGTGGATGCAACAGAACGGGCTGCACAGCCTGGGCACCGGCGCACCCATTCAGTTTCCACGCAAACCCTGGCAAAAAGGGTTGCTGTTGGGTGCATTTCTATTCGGCATCGGCTGGGCCATGACCGCTTCCTGCCCAGGGACAGTGCCCGCCATGCTGGGGGAAGGCAAACTGCCCGCTTTATTCGTGCTCATAGGTATCATTCTGGGCACCCTGGCCTATGGCGTGCTTCAGGATGCCATCCAGTGCCTGCGCCGCGATGGTTAATAAACTCACTTTTTTGGCATGGATTATGCTGCTGACCGACCGATTTTCATACAATTAGAGCAGGGAAATAAAGAGAGGGTATCACCATGCCAACCCCCAACAAGCCCGCCCCAACAGGGCGAGAAGTACCGTTTACGGAAAAAGATGGTTTTATTGTGTCAAAAACCGACCTGAAGGGCACCATCACCTATATCAACCGTGCCTTTATGCGCATTGCCGACTATGCCCCCAATGAGCTGCTGGGCCAACCGCACAATATTATTCGCCATCCGGATATGCCCAAAACAGCTTTTCGCCTGCTGTGGGAGCATGTGCAGGCGCAAAAGGAGTGGTTCGGTTTTGTCAAAAATATGACATCCAGCGGGGATCATTACTGGGTCTTTGCCAATGTTACTATTGATTGTGAAAACGGCAAGCCAGTCGGTTATTACTCCGTACGCCGTCCCATTCTGAACCGTAAAGCCCTGGAGCAGGTGGAGGTGCTGTACCAGACTCTGCGGGAGCTGGAAAACCGTCAAGGCATTGATGCCGCCCTGGCCCACCTGGATACCCTGCTGAAAGAACAACATCTCAGCTATAACCAGTTTGCTCTAAAACTCTACCGTAGCGCATAAGGAGGCAAGCATGTCTGCCCACCATCATATCAGTCATCGAATTCCCTTCTATCGCCAACGCACCCTGATCGGGCTGGTACTGATCAACCTGGCCATCTGGTTTATCGGCCTGAAAAGCATGTGGCTCGAACAACAGCTGCACTGGCTGGATCTGGCCCTGATGCTGATCATCCCGCTGATCTCCATCTGGCTGTACCGCGCCTTCAACCGCGCCTTCGCTGTGTTGGAAAAAGTTCATTACATGCTGCTGGAAGCGATCAAAGGCAATACCCATAACCGTATTCTCAATACCTGCGGCCTGGGTGAAATCGGTCAAATCGTCTGGGATCTGAACGATTTCCTTGACATTGTCGAGGCTTATATGCGCGATATTGAATTGAGTTTCGAGGCTGCCGGTAAAGGGGACTTTTCCCGCCAACCCCTGTCTGTGGGGATGCCCCCCAACTTCGCCCATACCATGAAAGAGATCAGCACCGCCATGAACGCCATGCACGAAGCCCAGCTACTGGCGCGGCGCAATGAACTGGCCTCCAGGCTACATCAGCTCAACAAAACCAATCTAATGAGCAAACTTAAAGTGAACCAGCAAGATCTCATTGGCATGAGCGAACAGTTGAAAGACATTGTCGATGCAGCACAAACCAACCAGGAACAAGCCGCCCACAGCCTGAAGGCCGCGCGCAAACTGGCCCAGACCCTCACCGATATGAATCAACACATGCAGGATCTGTCTCAGCAGGCCCATCAACTCAATGAGGCCAGCGACGCCATCGGCCAGACCCTGTCGGTGATCACCGAAATTGCGGAACAGACCAACCTGCTGGCGTTGAACGCTGCCATTGAAGCGGCCCGCGCCGGTGAGCACGGCCGCGGGTTTGCCGTGGTGGCAGATGAGGTGCGTACCCTGGCCAGTCGCACCACCCAGGCTACCACCGAAATCGATCAGGTTATTCAACAACTGCGCAGCAGCATTCAATCCATGGTCAGTCGAGCCAATCTACTCAATGAGCAAGCCGGCGAAATCAGCACCGAAGTGGATCGATTCCAGTCTCAGTTTGTTAATGTGGCCGACTCTTCCCAGCATATTTTGCAAGTATTAGACCGTATCAATGACTGGCTGTTTGCCGTGCTGGTCAAACTGGACCATATTCTGTATATGCAAAACGGCTATGCGGCGGTTGAACAGGAAGGCCAAGGGCCGGAAGCGGAGGTCATTTCTGTGGATCACCATCACTGCCGTCTGGGCAAGTGGTACTACGAAGGCCATGGCGCCAAGGCGTTCCGCCAAACCCCCAGCTATACACAGCTGGAAGGCCCTCATAGCAGTGTCCATAGCAATGTCCAGGCGGCAAAAGACCTGGCCAAAGAGGACTGGCTGCATGATCACAGCATTCTGGAAGCCATTGTGGAAAAACTCGCCACCGCTGAAAATGCCAGCCATGAGGTCATGGCGCTCATCCAGAAAATGGTGGAAGAAAAACATCGCGCATAGACAGGCGCGTAAAAAATCGTATAATCCTCCATTGGCGCCCGCATCGTGCGGGCGTTTTTATTGGATAAAACGCTCTTAGGTATCAATGTTCAGGTAACCCATGACCCCCGATAAAATCCGTAACATTGCCATTATCGCCCATGTGGATCACGGCAAAACCACACTGGTAGACCAACTGCTCAAACAATCCGGCACCCTAGAAGCCCGCAAAAATTTCGGTGAACGGGTCATGGACTCCAACGAGCTGGAAAAGGAGCGGGGCATCACCATCCTGTCCAAAAACACCGCCATCGACTATAACGGCTACCGTATCAATATCGTCGATACACCGGGCCATGCCGATTTTGGCGGTGAAGTGGAACGCATCCTCTCCATGGTGGACTCCGTCCTGCTGCTGGTGGATGCAGTGGAAGGCCCCATGCCCCAGACCCGCTTTGTCACCCAGAAAGCGCTGGCCCGTGGCCTGAAGCCCATTGTGGTGATCAACAAGATCGACCGTCCCGGCGCCCGCCCCGACTGGGTGCTGGATCAAACCTTCGACCTGTTTGACCGCTTAGGCGCCAGCGATGAACAGTTGGATTTCGAGGTGATCTACGCCTCCGGCCTGAACGGCTTTGCCGGCCCCGATCCAGATGATCATGGCGAAGACATGGGCTACCTGTTCCACACCATTATTGACAAAGTGCCCGCCCCGGATGTAGACCTGGACGCGCCTTTCCAGCTGCAGTGCATCAGCCTGGACTATGACACCTACAAGGGCGTGATCGGCACCGGCCGCATCAAACGCGGGCGCATCAAAACCAACACCCCCGTCACCATCATTGACGCCGAAGGCAATACCCGACCGGCCCGTGTGCTGGAGATTTTAGGCTATCACGGCCTGGAGCGGATCAATGTGGATGAAGCCAGCGCCGGCGATATTATCGCCTTTACCGGCATCGACCCCCTGTACATATCCGACACCCTGTGCGATCCAAATCATGTGGAAGCTCTGCCGCCGGTCAGTGTGGAAGAGCCCACCGTGACCATGACCTTTCAGGTCAACACCTCCCCCTTTGCCGGTAAGGAAGGTAAATATCTCACCTCCCGCCAAATCAAAGAACGCCTGGACAAGGAACTGCTCACCAATGTCGCCCTGCGGGTGGAGCAGCAGGACGATCCGGATAAATTCACCGTCTCCGGCCGGGGTGAGTTGCACCTGTCCGTGCTGATCGAGACCATGCGCCGTGAAGGCTTTGAGCTGGCCGTCTCCCGCCCGGAAGTCATCTTCAAGGAAATCGACGGCGAGTGGAAAGAGCCTTATGAAACCCTGACCGTGGACATTCCGGAAAATGCCCAGGGCACCATTATGGAAAAGCTGGGCGAACGCAAGGCGGAAATGACCAACATGGTGCCGGACGGATTTGGCCGCGTACGCATAGACTTCATCATCCCCTCCCGCGGCCTGATCGGTTTTCGCACCGAATTCCTCACCGCCACCGCAGGAGAAGGACTGCTGTTTTCCAGTTTCAGCCACTGGGGGCCCAAACTCTCCGGACGCATCGGCACCCGCACCAACGGCGTATTGATCGCCAACAGCACCGGCAAGGCGCTGGGTTATGCCCTGTTCAACCTGCAAGAGCGCGGGCGCTTATTTATCGGCCCCGGCGATGAAGTCTATGAAGGGCAGGTGATCGGCATTCACAGCCGTAGCAACGATTTGACCGTCAACCCCCTCAAGGCCAAACAGCTGACCAATATCCGCGCCGCCGGCTCGGATGAAAACATACTGCTCACCCCGCCCATTCGCTTCAGCCTGGAGCAGGCGCTGGAATTCATCGATGACGACGAACTGGTGGAAGTCACCCCCGCCAGCATCCGCATTCGCAAAAAATACCTGAGCGAAAGCGAGCGCAAACGTCAAGCCCGGCAAAAAACGGACTAAAATCGCTTAAAATAAGCAAAAATCGCAAAAAGGCCGCCAAAAGCGGCCTTTTTCACCACTGACTCACTGGCAAAATCGGCGGCAAAAATTTCTCGGGGGACCCTTATGATCTGCTTTATCCAACGCGTCTGCTGGGGCCAGGTCACGGTTGCAGACCAGTGTATCGGCCGAATCGATCAGGGTATGGTGGTGCTGGTCGGCTTTGAGCGTGGCGATACCACTGCGCAGGTGGAAAAAATGGCCCACAAGTTGACCCATTACCGCCTGTTTGCCGATGCCCAGGGACGCATGAACTTGAATGTGCAGCAGATCGATGGCGCAATCCTATTGGTACCTCAATTCACCCTGGCCGCCGACACCCGCAAGGGCTTAAGGCCCAACTTCACCCCAGCAGCGCCACCGGAGCTAGCCCGCACCCTGTTTGAGCAATTTGTCGAGACGGTACGCACACTGCACAATCCAGTGGCCACCGGACGCTTTGGCGCCCATATGCAGGTCAGTCTGTGCAATGATGGGCCGGTCTCTTTCTGGTTGCAAGGTTAAATCACGCCGCGTAAACTGCACCCATGGACAAACCATTACTTCTCATCAGCCCGGATCCAGCTGCAGCCGATACACTGCCGTGGTTGAAGTCGACCCACTTCGTCCAAGCGTTCAACGCCGAACAGAGCCGTCAGCTGATGGCCAGCCTACAGCCGGACTGGATCCTCTCCCAACCCCAGACCTGGGGCTGGCCCTTGGCGTGTGTGGATGCCAAGGCGCTGGACTATGATGCGCTGACCGGCCTGTTAACCCGTCAGGCTTTCACCCATCGGCTAGAAGAACGGCTTCACCCGGATGCGGACCCGGTGATTCTGTTGCTGTTCAGCATCGACCGCTTCAGCAATATCAATGACTGTTTTGGCCTGGCATTTGGTGATGCCGTACTCAAAGCATTGGCCCAGCGCCTGCATACCATTACCCGTCAGAATGATTGGGTGGCGCGCCTGGGTGGAGACCTATTCGCTATTCTGGTCAACGATGTTCAAGATGAACGCTATCTGCGCCCTATTGCCGAACGCTTTTTCAAAGACCTCTCTCCACCTTTACAGGTGGAACACCGCCATATCCACCTCAGCTACAGCCTTGGCGCGGCCCACTGGCCCACTCTGCCGGACACCGAGCGGCTGCTCAATGGTGCCAATCGGGCCCGACTAAACGCCAAACGTCAGGGGGGGCATCAGATTGCCTTGTATACCCCCGAAATGAACGTGGATACCGACTGGCATCTGATGCTGGAAAATCATCTGCGTTATGCGCTGAAAAAAAAGGAAATCGAGCTATGGCTGCAGCCTCAGGTGGACAGCCAGACCCGTCGACTCATCGGTGCTGAAGCCCTGGTCCGCTGGCGTCATCCCCGCTTAGGGGTGATTTCACCAGCCGCTTTTCTACCCATTGCTGAACAGATTGATCAGATCGCACCGATTACCGATTTTGTCCTACGCACGCTAATTCACTGGAGCAACCGCCTCCATGACAGCGGTCATACCCTGCAGATGGGGTTGAACCTGACTCCCCAGCAGTTTCAGGATCCCAAACTGCTGGATAACCTGCAGGCCCACCTGGAGCATGCCCACTTCCCCTTGACGCAACTGGAAATCGAAGTGGTCGAATCCCAGGCCATGGAACAGCTCAAGCTGTCGCTGGATACCATGAAACAGCTTAAAGCCCTGGGCCTCAAACTGGCCTTGGACGATTTTGGCACCGGCCACTCCTCTCTAGCTTGGCTAAGCCAGTTTCCTGTCAACACCCTCAAAATTGATCAGAGTTTTATTCGCCAACTGCCCCAGACCCATGCGCAGAAAATTATCCACGCCATTATTGCTCTGGCTAAGTC
>DQVN01000058.1 GCA_015661715.1 Sulfurivirga caldicuralii | reverse complement strand
TTGTGTTGAAAGCCAAAAAAAGCGCAGACAAAATTTAAGGTAATTCTCTACCTGTTGGATCCCTATAGATAATTTTGACATTAAACTACCTGTTCAAAACCACCGTTTATTGATGGCATTGGAGATGCTAAACGAGTTGAAAGCGCAGCTGGAAGCGATCAGGCGGTCTTGATGAGCACATACCGGATTCACGGGAATGCCCGCACCACGCCCAAGATCCGTCGGGAGATTCAGACATCAAACCTGAGCGTCAGAGAATGGGTGAGGAAATACAACTATCCAATACCTACCGCAACTGCCAGACCAAAAGAGTCGCAGCTATCTGTTTGTGGCCATCGACCGAGCCACTCGTTGGGTGTACAAATTCATCCCAGCAAAGATGCAGAAACTGCCGCAGCTTTTCTCGAACATTGGGTTGAGGCCCATTCAAGATCAGCAAAATCCTGACCGACAATGGCAAAGCATTCACCGACCGCTTTAGCCCCTCAGGTGAACGAGTCCCCACGGGCAATCACCGTTTCGACCAGGCTTGTCAAAAGCACGCTATTGAACATCGTCTGATTCAGCCCAGAGGGCCTCAAACCAATGGCATGGTGGCGCGTTTCCATGGCCGTATTGCCCAGATACTCAAAACCAACGATTTCAGTTCTCTGGCAGAATTTGCCGAGGCATTGCGCCGTTATACTCACCTTTATCTCTATCACATTCCACAACGGGCTTTGAATCATCAAACGCCCATGCAGGCGTGACAAGCGTGGTATGAGAAAAAAGCAGAATTATTCAATGGCCTGTAAGCACTCTCCCGGGTCTTGGTAGTTACTTCTTCACCCGCTGCTCCAAACATCCATTGAAGCGGCCGCTGACGCGCACCTGCTCACGCCCACTTTCAATGGCCGGGGCAGGCAGCGCCTTTGCTCCAGAACGCCGCAGCATATGTAAGGGACGGGGACCTGGCAGGCTATGATGCCAATCCAGCGAGATGGAGACAAAGCGAGCTTGATCATAGCCCAGGTGCTGACGAATCTGTTGCAGACGGGCGCGTGCCTGTTGCAGCAGACGGGCTTCCAGCTCACCGCTCACCTGCGTTCTACGCGCGGGCGAAAGATGTGGCTGCAGGTGTTCCACCGTCAGCATCTGCTGCAATTGCTGTAATGCCCGGGCCATATCTACGCCTAAGGGCCCCATTAACTGATAACGCACCTGCCCCCGCCAATAGCGCACCCGGGTGCGCTCTTTGTCATAAACGGGCCAACTGCGCCAGGCTTGAGTCTGCAGTTGTACCGACTGGGGCAGCTTCTGCTTGACCGCTGCCACCTGCTGGCTCACCTGGTTCAATTGCCGATTCAGTTCCACCAGACTCTCAGCCTGACGTTGAGCATAAAGATCAGCCGTTAGCCTGTCCTGATTCAACAGGGTACTGACCTGGTGGGTAAAATTGACCGAAGCACCGCTACAGCCCCCCGCCTGCACACCAGCGCTGCTCATCCCCAGGGTCAAGCCCGCCATCATCAAAAACGCCCTAACCATACATGCTCCTCCCAGTTTTCACCTTTACGCACATGTGGATGAACCGCCCGATGCTGCAGCGAAGGCAAAGCGGCAAATAGCCGCCGGATCTCCCTCTCCGGCACGGAAAAGGGTGGACCCACCTGCTCCGCCACCGGCCCCTCCAGACTGATCAACAGGTAACCGCTGCCTGCGGGCACCAACTGCCGCAAGGCACGCGCATACTGCGCCCGTTGAGGCGGCGGCAAAGCCACCAGTGCCGCCCGATCGTACACCGCCGCCACCTGAGCCGTCAATGTAGGCGTCAACCGAAAGAAATCCCCCTCAATCAACGTGTAAGGCCCCGCCTGCCAACGGATCTGCTGATGATTCAGCGCCTCACGGGTCGGCTCCAGCCCCCGTTCGGCAAAGAAGGCGGCCACCGCCTGTTGACACAATTCATTACCCAAGACCCGATAGCCCTGCTGCGCCAGCCACACCATATCCTCGCTTTTACCACACAGGGGCACAAACACCTGCGCGCCTGGGGGCAATGTAAGCGCGTCCCAATATTTGACCAATAGTGGATTGGGATGGGACAGGTGCCAGCCCGTCTGCCCCTGACGCCAACGGGCCATCCAAAATGATTGATCCATGCTCAACCTCACAAAAATACTCAAAAACCCGCAAAAATCATGAGCTTATCAACTTCTACACGCCAAAAAATCGCCGGCAAAAATTTCGGGGGACCCTTAATTCGGGGGACCCTTAAGCAGTTGAAGCAAACCTCCAATATACTCCAACACTCCCTCTGCTTGTATCACCCCATCTCCTGCGGATCCACATCGATCGACCAGCGTACCCGATGGCTGCGTTGCGCCCACAGCCACGGCAGCAGCCGATCCAGCAACTGGTGCAACGGCGCCCGCCGCAGACTTTGCAACAGCAGCTGATAACGCCACTGCCCCTGCCGTTTCACCATCGGGGCGCTGACCGGCCCCCACACTTCCACCTCTGCCTGCTGACATTGAGCCGCCACAGCCGTGAGAAATGCCTGCGCCGCCTCCGCCTTTGGGCTGCTGGCGCGAATCAGCACCTGATGGCTATAAGGGGGCAACTGGGCCGCGGCCCGTTCGGCCAGTGCCGTTTGCGCAAACGCCCCATAGCCGCCATTGACCAGGGTCTGCAATAGCGGATGCTCCGGCTGCCTAGTCTCAATCAACACCTCACCGGGCTGTTTACCGCGACCGGCCCGGCCAGCCACCTGCACAATCTGTTGCGCCAGCCGCTCCGGGGCGCGAAAATCCGGTGAAAACAGCGCCTGATCCACCTCCAGCATGCCCACCAGGGTCACCAAGGGAAAGTGGTGCCCTTTGGCCAGCATCTGCGTGCCCACCAGTATCAACGGATCGCCCTGATGCACCTGCGCCAGCCGCGCAGCCAAGACGCCCTTGCGCCGGGTACTGTCCCGATCGATGCGCACTACAGGCACATCGAACTGCTGCGCCAGCGCCGCCTCCAGCCGGGCTGTGCCCTGCCCCACCTGCACAAAACTGCCACTGCCGCAACCAGGACAACGCTGAGGCACGGGACGCTGATAGTCGCAATGGTGGCAATGCAAATGTTCCGGCGTCTGGTGATAGGTGAGATGGGCGCTGCATGCGGGGCAATCCGCTTGCCAGCCGCAGTGGTGGCACATGAGCACCGGGGCAAAGCCGCGCCGGTTCAAAAACAACAGCACCTGTCGCCCTTGCTGCAGATGAGCTTGCATGGCGGCCCGCAGGGGGGCCGAAACCCCCGCCTCAATATGCTCACCGCGAATATCCACCAGCTTAAGACTTGGCAACTGCGCCGTCCCGGCCCGCTGACGCAAGAGATGGTGCTGATAGCGTCCCGTTTGTGCATGATGCAGGCTTTCCAACGATGGCGTGGCAGAGCCCAGCACCACCGGAATCTGCAACTGCCGTCCCAGCCACAGGGCCGTATCCCGGGCAGAATAGCGCACCCCTTCCTGCTGTTTGTAGGCAGGATCATGCTCCTCGTCCACCACGATTAACCCCAGGTCATGAAACCGGCCCAATAGCGCCGAACGGGTGCCCAGGGCGACGCGGGCTTGGCCTCGGGCCAGACGGCTCCAGCCACAGTGGCGCTCGCTTTCGTTCAACCCGGAGTGCAAAGCCACCACCGGTTGCTGCAACCAGGCCTCGAAGCACTCGATCATCTGCGGTGTCAAACCAATCTCCGGCACCAGCACCAGGGCCTGACGTCCAGCGGCGATCACCCGCTCCACCAGCGCCAGATACACCGCCGTCTTGCCTGAACCGGTCACCCCCTCGATCAGATGAGGGTTGAAGCGATCCAGCGCTACGGCGGCAACAATCCGCTGCTGGTCGTCATTCAGTGTGTGGCGCTGCGGCGGTGGCAAGGGTCGATCCGGCAGACACGGCAACTGAAATGCTTTCACCCAGCCCTGCTGGACAAAGCGGCGCAGGGGCTCGCGATAATCCGGCATGAATGTCCGCAGCGCGCTCAAGCGCGCCGTCTCCTGTGCCTTAAACCATTGCAGCAGACGCCGCTGGCGCACCGCTCGCGGCGGCAATCGGTCTACCGCCACCGCCCGACCCGCCTCCGTCAAAGTCCAGGCCGGCTCCCCCTCTTTCCACAGCCCCTGACCGGTGCGCAAGGCTTTGGGCAGCAGCATAAAGTAGACCTCGCCCGCCGGCGCATGATAATAGCGGCACAGCCAGGCACCCAGGGCCAGTTGTTCAGGCGTAAGCGCCGGCTGCGCATCCAGCACGGTGATAATGGATTTGAGCCTATCGGCAGGCAAGCTGTCATCCACCGGCGCATCCAGCACGATACCCACCACCTGCCGCGGCCCCAAGGGAACACGCACCCGACTGCCCGGCGCGATAGAGCGCGGCGCCAGATAGGTCAATGGCGAATAGAAGGGGCCGGGCACGGCCACAGCAATGCGAACCTGGGACATAACGGCTAAAATGACCACTCCAACTCAGCAGGGTATGGCACCACCCTGCGAAACGCCTATTCTGACACAGGATACGACCATGCTGACAACCTTTATCCGCTGGCAAAACCGGGTGCAAGAGACCATCGGACAGGCCGCCAGTTGGCTGACGCTGCTTCTGGCGCTGACCGCCACCCTGGTGGTCATCCTGCGCTACGGTTTCAATACAGGCTCCATCGCACTCCAGGAAAGCCTGATCTACCTGCACGCCGCTGCGTTCATGCTGGGCGCGGCCTATACCTGGCTGCGGGATGCCCATGTGCGGGTGGATATTTTCTCCAGCCGCCTCTCATTCCGCCGCCGATTATGGATCAATCTATTAGGCGTGTTGCTGCTGGTGATTCCCATGTTTGGTTTCATCCTCTGGGTCGGCTGGGACTATGTGGCCGCCAGTTGGGCCATTCAGGAGCGCTCCACCGAAGATTCCGGCCTGCCTTATGTGTGGCTGCTAAAGACGCTGATTCTGCTCATGCCGATACTCATGCTGCTGCAGGCATTGGCCTGGGCGGCTCTGTATGCCCTGACCTTGATGGATCCACGCCAGGCCGAACCCTTTTGGCAGGCGCTGAAAGCGGATAACGATGGGCAAAAGGAGGCGGTGTAATGGAGTATCTGGCCCTGGTGTTGTTTGTGCTGGTCTTTGTGGTGCTGATGAGCGGCTTTCCGGTCGCTTTTGTTCTCGGCGGCGTCTCTTTACTGTTTGCCCTGGCCGCCACGGCAGTCGGCGTGTTTGATCTGGCCTTTCTGCACAGCATTCCCAACCGCCTCTATGGCATTATGACCAATGAAACCCTGTTGGCGGTGCCCCTGTTTGTTCTGATGGGGCTGATTCTGGAAAAGAGCCGCCTGGCGGATGAGCTGCTGACCACCCTGTCGGCCGTCATGAGCAATGTGCGTGGCGGACTGGCCCTGGCGGTGATCATCGTTGGCATGTTGCTGGCGGCCAGCACCGGCATTGTGGGCGCCACAGTGGTGACCATGGGTGTGCTGGCGCTGCCGGCCATGCTGCGTCAGGGTTATGACCCGAAGCTGGCCAGCGGCGTCATCACCGCCTCCGGCACGCTGGGGCAGATTATCCCGCCCTCTATCGTGCTGATTTTACTGGGCGATGTCATCTCCAACGCCTACCAGGAAGCGCAACTGGCCCAGGGCAACTTTGCCCCGGAGACCCTGTCGGTGGGCGATCTGTTTGCCGGTGCCTTTGTCCCTGGTTTGTTGCTGGTGGGACTCTATATCACCTATGTGGTGATCACCAGCCACCTCAAACCCGAGGCCCTGCCGGCCCGCCAGCGCACCCAGATCAACCGGGCGTTACTGCGCCAGGTACTTGTCAGCCTGATCCCGCCGCTGGCTTTGATCGTGCTGGTGCTGGGTTCAATCCTGGCCGGATACGCCACACCGACTGAGTCCGCCGCCCTGGGGGCAAGTGGCGCCATCGTGTTGGCACTGCTCAAACGCCGCCTGAGCCTGAGCCGTCTGCGTCAGGCGCTGCAAGATACCCTGACCACCACCAGCATGATCTTTATGATCTTTATCGGCGCGGCCTTTTTCTCCCTGGTGTTTCGCGGCCTGGGAGGCGACGACCTCATTCGCGACTGGTTGCACCAGCTGCCCGGCGGTGCAGTGACGGCCATGCTGTTGGTGCTGGCTCTGTTGTTTGTGCTCGGCTTCTTTCTCGACTTTATCGAGATCACCTATGTGGTCATTCCCGTAGTGGCCCCCATCCTGCTGATGATGGGGCTGGATCCTGTCTGGCTGGGGGTGATGATCGCCGTGGTGCTGCAGACGTCCTTCCTCACCCCGCCGTTTGGCTTTGCCCTGTTCTATTTGCGCGGCGTGGCGCCCGCTGCGCTGCAAACCGCAGACCTTTACCGGGGCGTGATCCCCTTTATCGGCCTGCAACTTGTGATGCTGGTGATTCTCGCCCTCTGGCCTGAGCTGGCCACCTGGCTGCCCGAAGCGCTTTATGGCCCCTGATCCACGGGTCTCAAAGAGCAGGTGCCGCTGTGGACATATACCGCCTGGCGGCCCTGCCAGAGCAACAGGCGGCCGTCAGCCTGAATGCCCCCATAGCGATAACGATTACCCTGCAAATCCTCCACCAGCGCCCCCCGCGGGAACCAGTCCACCGCCGCCCATGCCCCCATGACCTGCTGCCAGTGGCGGGCATGAAAATGGGGCAGCGCCGTCAATACCCACGCGCCCCATTGCGCCAGAAAATCCCAGGGCAAGCGGGTGTCGCTCAGGGCATGGGGCCAGGTGTCGCTGCGCGCCCAGTTGATACCACAACCCACCATCAGCCCCGCACCACCCCGCTCGATCAGGGTGCCGGAGACCTTACCCGCCGGGTTATAGATGTCATTGGGCCATTTACACCACAGGCGCTGGTCGCTGAACGGTTGCAGCCGACTGCGCAACTGCAGCGCCACATAAGGAGTCAGCATCGGCAAAGCGGCTAAATGGGCACTTTGGGGCAACCAGAAAGTCATCGCCAGATCCTGCCCGGGGCGCATCTGCCAGCCCCGCCCGTGCTGACCATAGCCACGGGTCTGCGCATAAGCGATGACCATGCAGGGTTCAGGTGGCAGGGTGCGCTTGAGCCAGGCGCTGGTGGAATCCACCTGGGGCAACACCACCGTGGCAAACGGCAATGCCGCACACGCCTGCTGCATCGCTGACAAACTCCACATAGGCAGACAAAAAAGCCCCGCATAGCGGGGCTTTGTGGCATCAATCAGCGGGTTTACTGGCCCAAGGCCTTGCGCTTACGCTCGATCAACTGCTTGATGATCGGCGTCAGCAACAGGTCCATGGCATCGACAAAATACTTGGAGTTGTACACCAGCGTGTCATCCCGCTGCAGCCAAGCGCCTGGAATCTGTTCAGCAATCTCCGGCAGGTTGACCTGATCCTTAATGCGCACATGGGTAACCATCAAGGAATCTTCCGGAGCCGGTACCGTGGGCAACTGCCCTTCTTCGGTGGAGAAGGGATCCGAGGTATCGATCAGCGGCACTCGGTGGAAGTTGATATGGGTGCGGTGGAACTGGGGAACAATATAGTCCACATAGTCCGGCATCCGTTCCAGAATCACATTGTGGACATCCTGCACCGTATAGGGACGTTCACTGGTGTCCCGATAGATCTTCTGCATCCACTCGATATTGACCACCGGTGCCACACCCACGCCCAGATCCACATACTGGGCCACATCATAGGGCTGCTGCCCTTCCTTGAGGTACTTCACCTTACGCACCATCCCATGCAGCCCTTCATAGAACAGCAGGTCGGTCCCTGGCGGAATCTCTTCCCACGGAGTGAATTCACCCGGCTTCAGGTTGGTACCCAGACGCTTATTGTGGAACTCCGCCTCTTCTTCGGAGTGAATGTAGTAACGGCGCTTCCCGCTACCTGTTTCCCGGTAGGTCTTGAACAGCTCTTCCAGCAAATGGAACTCATTGGCGTCTTCAGAGAAGTGGGTCAACGCCCGGCAGCCTTTTTCCTTGCTTTCCGCCACCTTCTGCTTCATGGTGGCACGGTCATACTTATGGAAGCTATCCCCTTCGATAATGGCGGGATTCAGCCCCTCCCGGGCAAAGATATTCTCAAACGCACGCTTGACAAAAGAGGTGCCGGCGCCAGATGAACCCACCACCGCGACAATTGGATGAACTACTGACATAGACTGTCTCCTTACTTTGAAATCCTGCCCGCCACGGGGGTCCCCCTAAAATTTCAAACCGGGTTTTTCCGGCGGCGAGCCTGCACAAAAATACCTGAAAAAACGCAAATTTTCGCTATTTTAAGTGAAACAAATTTTCGCTATTTTAAGTGAAAAAAGGGCTTTAGGCCATTTTAGACCCCCGAACGCCTCACACATCCAGGTTTTCCACCGCCAAGGCGTTCTCTTCGATAAAGGCGCGACGGGGTTCTACCGCATCGCCCATCAGAGTCGTGAACACTTCATCGGCCAGCATGGCATCCTTGACCGTCACCTGCAGCAGGCGGCGGGTTTCCGGATTCATGGTGGTCTCCCATAATTGCTCCGGGTTCATCTCCCCCAATCCCTTATAGCGCTGGATGGTGAGCCCCCGCTTGGCGTCATGCATCAGCCAATCCAACGCCTGGCCAAAGCTGGTGACAGCCTCTGTTTTGTCACCTCGCTGCACCCGGGCGTCCGACTGCAGCAGGCCCTCCAACATGGCTGCAGCCTCGGCGATCTGCCGATACTCCTTGCTGGCAAAGAAGGCATCGCCAATCACCTGACTGACCAGGGTACCATGCTCGCGAATTTGCAGCCGCAGATGGAAGCGGTGATCGCCTTCATGGGCCGGTTCGATGCTCAGGTCATAGCCCACCTTCGCCGCCTCGCCCGCGGCATTGAGCCGCGCCTGCGCCTGATCCACCCACGCCTGCAGCGCCTGCTCATCATCCAGCATCTCCACCGGTACCGGCGGCAGATCCAGCAAGGCCTGCAGAAACGCGCGCCGATAGCGACGGCTGATACGATCCATCACCCGCTGTGCCGCCAGGTAGGACGCCGCCAGCCGCTCCAGAGCCACGCCGCTGATGGACGGGGCACCGCCTCCAGGCAGCAGCTGAGCATGTTCCAGCGCCAAAGCCAGCAGATAGTGATCCAGCTCGGCATCATCCTTGAGATAGGCTTCCTGCTTGCCCTTTTTCACCTTGTACAACGGTGGCTGGGCGATATAGATATGGCCCCGCTCCACCAGCTCCGGCATCTGTCGATAGAAAAAAGTCAGCAGCAGCGTCCGGATGTGGGAGCCGTCCACATCCGCATCGGTCATGATGATAATGCGGTGATAGCGCAGTTTGTCCGGATCATAATCTTCTGCGCCGATACCGCATCCCAAAGCGGTGATGAGGGTACCCACCTCCGCCGAGGCCAGCATCTTGTCAAAACGGGCCTTTTCCACATTCAGAATCTTGCCCTTGAGGGGCAGAATGGCCTGGGTGCGGCGATCCCGTCCTTGCTTGGCGGAGCCGCCCGCAGAATCCCCCTCCACCAGATAGAGTTCGGATTTAGCCGGATCCTTCTCCTGACAGTCCGCCAGCTTACCGGGCAGGCCGGCGATATCCAGCGCCCCTTTGCGTCGGGTCATCTCCCGCGCTTTGCGCGCCGCTTCGCGGGCGCGGGCCGCTTCCACCAGCTTGCCTACAATCGCCTTGGCATCCTGTGGGTTCTCCAGCAGGTATTCGGCGAACTTTTCGTTCATGGTGGTTTCCACCAGGGATTTCACCTCAGAGGAGACCAGCTTTTCCTTGGTCTGGGAAGAGAATTTGGGATCCGGCACCTTGACAGACACCACCGCCGCCAGCCCTTCCCGGGCATCTTCACCGGAGATATTGATCTTGTACTTTTTGGCCAGCCCCTCTTTCTCCATGTAGTTGTTCAGGGTGCGCGTCAACGCAGCGCGGAAGCCGGCGATGTGCGTGCCGCCATCTTTCTGCGGAATATTGTTGGTAAAGGCGTACACATGCTCCTGATAGGCATCGGACCACTGCATGGCGATCTCCACGGTCATGCCGTCCTTTTCCGCCGTGTAGTGGAAGATGTGCGGGTGAATGGGCGTCCGGTTGCGGTTGAGGTAGTCCACAAAAGCGCGGATACCCCCTTCATATTCGAACACCTCCTTGCGCTCCGGCTCCACCCGCTTATCAATCAGCTCAATGTGCACCCCGGAGTTGAGGAAAGAGAGCTCCTGCAGGCGGGTGCGCAGGATATCAAAGTCAAACTCAGTGATGGCGAAGATCTCGGGACTGGGCAGAAAACGCACTTCGGTGCCTGTCTCCTCGGTTTCCCCCACAGGCTTCAGTGGGTACAGAGGCTCGCCCAGCCGATACTCCTGCTGCCAGATCTTGCCGTCCCGCTTAATGGTCAACCACAGGTGCTCGGAAAGCGCATTGACCACGGAAACGCCCACCCCATGCAGACCGCCGGAGACCTTGTAGGAATTGTCATCAAATTTTCCGCCGGCGTGCAGCACCGTCATAATCACCTCTGCTGCGGAGCGCCCTTCCTCCGGATGGATGTCCACCGGGATGCCGCGACCGTTATCGGCGACGGATACGGAACCATCCGTATGCAGCACCACCTCAATGCGATCACAATAACCTGCCAAGGCCTCATCGATGGCGTTGTCCACCACCTCAAAGACCATATGGTGCAAGCCGGTGCCATCATCCGTATCGCCGATATACATACCCGGGCGTTTGCGTACCGCCTCCAGGCCTTTAAGCACCTTGATGGACGCACCATCATAGTTTTGGGCAGGGTCTTTCTGAGCCATAATTCATCCGTTTCGTACACACATTCAAACAAATTATTTTATCACAGCCGCAGGGTATGGGCCGCCTCAACCCCCGGGATGAGCGCCAGGTCGGTGGTGGTGACAAGGCTTTGAATCTCAAGGTTTTTTACCAAAGCGAGCAACCTGGATCGCCGCGTACCATCCAGCTCCGCCGGCAAGTCATCAATCAGCAGGATGACCGCCTCGCCGCGGGCACGGGCGAAGAGCTGCGCCTGGGCCAAGAGCAATGCGCTCACAAACAGTTTCTGTTGCCCCCGGGAGAGCACCTGCTCCACTTCCCGCCCATGAATGCGGAAACGCACATCCGCCCGATGGGGGCCGATACGACTCTGTTGCCGCAGCTGATCCTGTGCCCAGCCAGCCTCCAGTGCCTCAGCCAGGCTCAGCGACTGACGCCAACCGCTGTGATAATGAATACTCAGCTCGTCCTTCAGCTCCGGCAGCAGCTCAGCCACATACTGCTCAAGCGGCCCGGCCAAAGCGGCCACATAATCGCGGCGGAAGGTATCCAGACGCGCCCCGGCATCAATCAGTTGCCCATCCCACAGGCGCACCAACGATGTAGGCAGTCCTTGCCGCAGCGCCGCATTACGCTGCTTGAGCGCCTGTCGATAGCTGCGCCAGACCGCCATGAAATCGCCGTAATGATAAAAGCCGCCCCAATCGAGAAACTGCCGCCGTCTTTTCGGCCCATCGGTTAACAAACGGTGGGATTCCGGGGTCAGGAGTTGCAGAGGCAGGTGGGCACTGAGCGCCGCCTGGGTGCGCACCGAATCGCCATCCAGATGCAGCCGGGTGTGCGCCCCATTCCGCGCCCAACCTAAGCGGTGGACACCCACCTGGGCAAAAACCACCGCCTCCTCCTCGCCATGGCGGATCAACTGCTGTAAGTGGGTGGTGCGGAAAGAACGCCCCGTGGCCAGCAGCCATAGCGCCTCCAGCAGCGCGGTCTTACCGCTGGCGTTGGCGCCTTGGATGATATTCAGCCCCGGATCGAAGTCGAACCGAACAGTCTCAAAGCAGCGGAACCCTGTCAAACTCAGACGGCTGAGGCAGGCCACGGTTTAATCGGTCGCCCTACAGGCGCATGGGCATGATCACATGCTGGCACTGCATGGTCTCGGACTGCTCTGTCACCAGCAGCGGATCTGTCGCTTCCCGGAAAGCCAGGGTGATGAAATCATCGTCCGCAGTACCAATCACATCCAACAAATATTGCACATTGAATGCAATTTCAAATGGTTCACCTTCATATTCCACCACCAGCTCCTCATGGGCCTCGTCCTGCTCGGCATTCTGGGCATGCACCGTAAGCAATCCCGGTTGAATCTCCAGGCGCACACTGCGGAAACGGTCGTTAGAGAGAATTGTCGCCCGCTGCAAAATTGCCTTGAGCTGCTGCCGATCCGCCTTGAGCAACCGGTTGTTATCCCGCGGCAACACCCGCTTGTAATCCGGATAACGCCCATCAATCAGCTTACAGGTCAAGGCCACCCCTTCCCGTTGCACTGTCAGCATATTACTGGCCAACGACAACTGCGCCAGATCATCACTGTCACTGAGCAACTTGACCAATTCCAGCACCCCTTTGCGCGGCACAATGGCCTGGGTTGGCGTCAAACCATCGGTTTCCAAGGTGGTGGCACAGGTGGACAGGCGATGCCCATCCGTGGCCACCACACGCAGGCTGTGATCCTGAATGTCCAGGCACATGCCATTGAGATAGTAACGCACATCCTGAGCCGCCATGGCAAAGTGGCTGTGCTGAATGAGCTGACGCAGTCGCCCTTCAGGCAGACTCAGACTCAAGGTCGCCTGACTCAGATCAATCAGCGGAAATGCTTCCGCCGGTAGCGTGGAGAGCTTGAAGCGGGCGCGGCCCGCGCTCAGGGTACACCGCCCTGACTCAGCAAAGGTCAGGGTGATCATCACCCCATCGGGCAGGGCACGGACGATATTCAACAGCTTCAAGGCCGGTACGGTGATGGCAAAGTGCGTCACATCCGCACTATCCACCAGCACCTGCGCACGCACCTCGATTTCCAGATCCGTAGCGATTACCGTAAGACTATGCTCTTCCAGTTGCAGCAGCACATTGCCCAAAATCGGTTTGGTCTGCCGCTTTTCCACCACCCCGGCAGTATTCTGCAACGCCCGCAGCAGGGTTTCCCGGCTCAGGGTCAGGGTTGCAGAAGAAACGTTCGATTCAGGCTGAGCATCCATGGATGTATCCTTAGTTGGTAATGATCTTGATCAGGTTATTGAAATCTTCTTCAAAGCGCGGGTCCTGCTCACGTAACTGCCGCACTTTACGCACCGCGTGCAGCACGGTGGTGTGATCCCGGCCCCCAAAAGCATCGCCGATTTCCGGCAGGGAGTGGGTCGTCAACTCCTTAGCCAAGGCCATGGCCATCTGCCGCGGGCGAGCCACATTGCGAGAGCGGCGCTTGCCCAATAGATCCGCCACCCTTATCTTGTAGTAATCCGCCACGGTTTTTTGAATGTTCTCCAGGGTGATCATCTTTTGCTGTAGAGCCAGCAGATCCTTCAGCGCCTCTTTGGTCACACTCAGGGTGATGGGCTTTTGCGTAAAGTGGGCATAGGCGATCACCCGTTTGAGCGCACCTTCCAGATCACGCACATTCCCGCGCAGGCGTTTGGCGATAAAGAAAGCCACCTCCTCCGGCAGATGCACATCCGCCTCCGAAGCCTTCTTCAGCAGAATAGCCACGCGCATCTCAAACTCCGGCGGCTCCACCTGGATGGTCAACCCCCAGCCGAAGCGGGACTTGAGGCGATCCTCCAACCCCTCCACCTCCTTGGGAAAGCGATCGGAAGTGAGAATCACCTGTTTATTGCCCTCCAGCAGCGTGTTGAAGGTATGGAAAAACTCCTCCTGACTCTGCTCCTTATGGGCAAAAAACTGAATATCGTCAATCAGCAGCGCATCCAGGGAGCGATAGAACTTCTTGAACTGCTCGATCCGATTGTGGCGCAATGCATTGACCATATCGGCCACAAAACGCTCCGAGTGCAGATAGACCACCCGCGCCTGAGGATTCCTCTGCAGCATGGCATTGCCGATGGCATGCATCAAATGGGTCTTACCCAGCCCCACACCCCCATAGATAAAGAAAGGGTTGTAGCTGCCGCCCGGGTTTTCCGCCACCTGCCGCGCCGCCGCCGCTGCCAACTGATTAGCCTTCCCCTCGACAAAGTTGGCAAAGGTGAAGTGGGGATTCAAATTATGCTTGAAAGCTTTGCGATCTGACTGAGTTGCCGGCGGCTTGGTAGTGGAAACAGCTTGATCACCAGGCGTCTCATTGTCAGTAAACAGATGACACCCGCCCACATCCAGCACGATCTCAGGGGGATTATTCGGGCATACGGCTTCAACCGCTTCACGAATTTGCCCCAATAGCTTGCGACTGATCCAGTCCTGAATCTGCGAAGTGGGTGCCAGCAGGCGTAACTTATTCCCCTGCTCCTCTGCCTGCAGGGCGCTGATCCACATGGAAAACTGCGCCTCCGGCAGCCGATCGCGCAACAGCTCTAGACTTTCTGACCATGTGTGACTCAAGACAGCCCCTCCGCATATTTTTTGTGACAGTTGGATGACAGCAAGATCGATTATAGCTGTGAATAACTTGGATTGGCAAAGCCCTGCTGTGGATAACTCTGGCGCCAAGCCTGTGGATAAGCTGAGTATTTAATCCCTATCACCTTGATCAAAAAGGCGTTTTAAGCTGTTTACAATTTTTTATCCCCAGATGACCATCTTGATGGCCAGTCCCAATAGCAACAGGCCAAAGGCCCGCTTCAGCAGCTGGGCTGGCAAGCGATGGGCCAGCTTAGCGCCCCATTTGGCCGTCAGGGTACTGGTCAATACAATACCGATAAAGGCCGGCCAGTAGATATAACCTGTGGCATAGTCCGGCAACCCGGGTGTATTCATACCGCCCAACAGAAACCCCAACGTCCCGGCCGCCGCCACCGGCAGGCTACAGGCCGCCGCTGTGGCAATGGCCGTATGCATCGGGATATTGTGCCAGACCAAATAGGGTGTCACTAAAGCACCGCCACCGATACCCACCAGCGAGGCGATAAAGCCGATGCCACCCCCAGCGATCACATTCCCCAGGGAGCCGGGCAGCTGCCGATGGGGCTGGGGCGCCACCGCCGCCAACAGGTAAAGGGCGATGACCGTTTCAATGGTGGCAAAAATCCACGCCAACTCCCGCTCGGGAATAAACTGACTGCTCCAGCCACCCAGAAAAGCGCCCACAAACATCCCGCCAGCCAACTGGCGCACCAACGCCCAATCCACCGCCCCATGGTGATGGTGGGCTCGCACCGAAGCCAGGGATGTCAACAAAATGGTGGCTAATGATGTGCCGATGGCCAGATGGACAAGATAAGGTGCCTCCCCCAATGTCCAGGCAAACACCGTGGTCAACACCGGCACCACCAGCAACCCACCGCCCACGCCAAACAGCCCCGCCAGCACCCCCACAACCGCGCCGGTGGCCAAATAAATCATCATCGCCTCAAGCAGATGTCCTTCCACCTGTGATCACTCCTTCTATAATTGCCCCCATGGGCTATGTCATCCTCGGGTTGATCCTGTTTGCGCTGCTGACCCAGCTCCCCGGCTGGTGGACCCAATATCTCTTGCGCAAATACAACACTCCCTTAGCCAAACTCCCCGGCGGCGGTGGCGACTTCGCCGCCTGGCTGCTGCGCCAACACAACCTGCAGGCTATACCCGTCTACCCCACAGACGGCCCAGACCACTATGACCCAATCCAGCGCTGCATCCGCCTCAACAAAGCCCACTATGATACCCCCTCTCTGACCGCGCTGGCGGTCGCCGCCCATGAAGTGGGCCACGCCCTGCAACACGCAGAAGGCGATCCGGATTTTCTCGAACGCCTCAGCCTCATCCAACGGGCCGCCTGGCTGCAAACCTTCAGCGCCGGGGCGCTGCTGCTCACCCCCATTCTGATTCCCCTGCTGCATACCCCCGTGATTGGCCTGATCACCTTCACCGCCGGCTTTATCGCACAAGGCGTACCTCTGTTGATTCACCTCAAAACCCTACCCGTGGAACGGGACGCCAGCTTCAACCGCGCCCTGCCCATGCTGGCTGCCTGCGGCCGCTTCACCGACCAGGAGCTACGCATTATGCGGCGCATTTTACAAGCAGCCGCCCTCACCTATGTGGCCCAGGCCCTCAGCAGCCTGTTCAACCTCTGGCGCTGGATTTCACCCCACAGGCGCTAAGCCCTCTTTTATAATTCCATCAATTAAAAAACAAAAATGAGGGGCAATATGGAACGCCACATTCTCTGCAATAAACAGCCCATTTTGGACGACAAACAGAAGCTTTTCAGCTACAGCTATACGCTGGAAGCCATTGGCGCCCATGATCTACCGCCTGCTGTTTGGGAAGATGAAGCACGGGATCTGTTTGCCGAGCTGGATAGGACAATCGGTCTGGACAATCTGGCCGGTAAACACAAGTGCTTCTATCGGGTACCCAACTGCCTGCTCAAACCAGAAACCTTACCCAACTTATCAGATCAGAAAAAACTGGTTATCGAAATTGATATCGACATTTTAGGTGATAAAGAAGCGCTGACACACCTAAAAACCCTGCGTGCAGAAGGGCTGCAGTTGTGCTTACGCGACTATAAACCGGATGAAGCCCACGACAAACTGCTCAAAATTGTCCAATTCGTAAAACTGAACTACACCGTCTTGGGCGATGCGCTCATTGAACAGTACCGTCGCTTACAAGATAGCCATACGGTCATTGTGACCCATGTGCAAGATGAAGCCCAGTTCCACGCATTAAAGGAACAGGGGGTCAAACTTTTCCAGGGTTTTTACTTCGTTAACCCAGTCACAACCGCTGATAAAGAATTGTCCGCCAATGAAGCGGCCATGCTGCAGCTCTTGGCCAAGATCAACTCGGATGACACGGATTTCGAGGAACTGGCTAAAATCATCCGCACTGATGTCGCTTTGAGTCACCATCTGCTGACCGCCATCAACCACCCATCCAATGACCTGCCATATCATGTAGAAAGCATTGAAGACGCCGTCAAACTCATGGGCCTTAAACGACTCAAATTCTGGGTCACCATGATGATCATGAGTCGGGCGGAAAACACGCCCACAGAACTGCTCACCACCGCCTTGGTACGGGGCAAGTTCATGGAGCTGCTAGCAGAAAACAGCGAACACAAGCGTGAAAAAGACAGCTTCTTCCTGGTCGGTCTCTTCTCGACACTGAATGCTTTCTTTCACCTGCCCATGGTCGATCTCGTGGAGCGACTTCCCTTGGCAGAACCATTAAAAAAAGCCTTAACAGACCTGGAAGGCGATATGGGACGTGCCTTACGTATTGTGCGGGATCTGGAGCGAGGCAGTACCGACTGGCAAAGCCTGCAGTTTGAGAATCAAGACATCATGACCATCTCAGCGCACTATATGACAGCGAATGGCTGGGCTCAGCAAATCCTGCAAAACCTCTCCTGAGACATACCTCTTATGCCTGCCGCTAATGCGGCAGGCGTGCAGTGACGCTAGATTGGTTCCTGCATGATAGTTTCTGCTTTTTTGTAAGCATCCACCAGCTTTTCCAGATCCTCGGCCACCCCGTATAAGGTGCTTACATACACATCACTCAATGCCGCCTCCACCAGCAGCATCAGCTCTTCCCGATGCGCCTGTTCCAACTGTGCCTGAAGTTCATCGGGCAGCATCTCCTCAAAACGTTTTATAACATTTTCTGCCCGTTCTTTAATGTGTGCATGCTGCATAACTTAATCCTCCTTGAAAATATCATCACCTGAGGCCAAAATCAGTGGGTCAGGTTGCCCCACCACCTCTTCATTTTTGCCCTCATAGTCGAAATGGGCCAATACATAGCGCATCGCTGCCAACCGCGCCCGCTTTTTGTCATCGGATTTAATCACCGTCCAGGGCGCATGCTTGGTATTGGTATAAAAGAACATGTCCTCTTTTGCCTTGGTATAGTCATCCCACCGGTCCAGGGACGCCAAGTCCATGGGACTGAGTTTCCACTGTTTAAGCGGATCCTTTTTGCGCCGCTCAAAGCGACGTAACTGCTCTTTCCGGCTGACCGAAAACCAGAACTTCATAAAATGGATCCCCTCTTCCACTACCATCTTCTCCAACTCCGGCGCCTGATGGAGAAATTGATTGTATTCACTGGGGGTACAGAACCCCATCACCCGCTCAACGCCTGCACGGTTGTACCAACTGCGGTCAAAAAAGACCATCTCGCCCTGCGTCGGAAAATGCTCAATATAGCGCTGAAAGTACCACTGCCCTTTCTCCTTCTCTGTGGGCTTATCCAATGCCACCACACGTGCCCCTCGAGGATTCAGGTGTTCCATAAAACGCTTGATGGTTCCTCCTTTTCCTGCCGCATCCCGTCCCTCGAACAGAATCATCAGCCGCTCACCACTCTCCTTGATCCACTTCTGTAATTTCAGCAACTCAATCTGCAACAGGCGCTTCTCCTGTTCATAGATTTTGCGGCTCAACTTTTCGCTATAGGGATAGCCATTTTGGCTGGAGACAATTTTCTTACTCACAGGTATACTCCTTGCATGCCCGACTTTAATAATACATCCTGATATTGCTCTATTTTCTCACACCAATAGAATTCATAGCGGATAAACAATATGCAAATTGACATTAATCAACTCAAGCAGCGTTTGGATCAGGTCAAAGAACGCATTGCCACGGCCTGTCAACAGGCCGGCCGCCAGCCCGATGAAATGACATTGATTGCGGTGAGCAAGACCAAACCGGTGGAAATGGTCAAAGCCTATGCCCACCTGGGTCTAGACCATTTCGGCGAAAACTATGTTCAAGAAGGGGTTGAAAAGGCTGCCCAATGCCCGGCGCTCACCTGGCATATGATCGGCCCGATCCAGTCCAATAAAACCCGGGCCATCGCCCAGCACTTCAACTGGATACACAGTATTGACCGATTCAAAATCGCCCGTCGGCTCAATGAACAACTAGCCAACGAGCGGGCGCCCTTGCCGGTTCTGATTCAAGTCAATACCTCTGGTGAAGCCTCCAAAGCGGGCGTCTCACCTGAAGCCCTACCCGCCTTGGCAGAAGCCATAGCCGAACTTCCCAACTTACAGCTCAGAGGATTGATGACCATTCCGGCTCCCAGCCAAGATCTAGAATCCCAGCGCAAACCTTTCCGCCATTTGCGCCAACTGCTGGCACAACTGAACCAGCAAGGCTTCTGCTTAGACACC
Source organism: Sulfurivirga caldicuralii (assembly GCA_015661715.1). Classification (GTDB taxonomy): domain Bacteria; phylum Pseudomonadota; class Gammaproteobacteria; order Thiomicrospirales; family Thiomicrospiraceae; genus Sulfurivirga; species Sulfurivirga caldicuralii_A. Next base: position 9,470 of record DQVN01000058.1, on the reverse strand, counting down.
CTCTCCATGGGCATGAGCGCAGACCTGGAAGCCGCCATCCTGGAAGGCGCCACCATGGTACGCATTGGCACCGACCTCTTTGGCCCAAGGGCCTATCCGCCCCCCAAATAATCACCAGCTTCATCTGCCGATATTCAAGCGGCGATACCTGCCCCCATGACCCATCTGTGCCCGGTAAGTTTGCGCGCCCTCTTACTCAACTGCATCTGCATCAGCGAACATCAGTCCATAGGGGCGCGCTAATGCATCCGCCAACTGGCCCAGACTGAAGGTGCGCACCCACTCACCTGTCAACTGTCCGGCAAAATAGATGCGCACCACTGGCAAGGAGAAGATCCCTTCCTGAGCGCAGAGATCCGTCTGCTCGCCACAATCCACATAGACCAACTTGACCTGTGGAAAGTCGGCCGCCAATAGGGCTTCGATCTTAGGCTTGATCACCTGACATACCTGACAGTGCGCCCCGCCAAACAGTAACATTACGGCGGGTTCTTGTTGAATCAACGCGGGTAAATTCATCACCATGCCCCCTGTTGTGCCCCCAACCAAGCGGCACCGCGCACCCCGCTGCTGTCCCCATAACGGGGTGGCTGCAGGCGGGTTTCCACCTGATCGCTAAAAATCCATTGATGCCATAATTGAGGTACTTGTTCATAGAGCAGGCGGATATTGGACAACCCGCCACCCAAGACAATCACATCCGGATCAAACACATTGATCACGCTGGCCAGCCCTTTGGCCAGCCAGGTACAGTAGCGCATCAGATGGGCCTCGGCCGCCGGATCCCCCTTTTGCGCCAAATGGACGATCTCTTTGGCGCTCAACCCATCATCTACAAAGTGGCGCGCCATCCCGGGTCCCGATAGAAAGGTTTCCAAACAGCCTTGTTGACCACAATAACAGGGGTGCATTGCATCCTCTTCAGCCGCCCAAGGCAAGGGATTATGTCCCCACTCGCCAGCAATGGCATTGATGCCACTCAACACCTGCCCACCATAGACCAGGCCGCCGCCACAGCCGGTGCCGATAATGACGCCAAACACACTCTGCGCCCCGGCACCCGCCCCGTCGGTGGCCTCACTCAAAGCAAAGCAATTGGCGTCGTTTTCAATGCGAAGCGGACGCCCCAACAGTTGCTGCAGATCGCCCAAAAGATCCTGGCCAATCAGCCAGGTGGCGTTGGCGTTTTTCACCCGTCCCGTACGGCGGGACAACGCCCCCGGAATGCCAAGGCCGACTGATGCCTGCTCGCCCAACGCTGCCTCCGCCTGCTGCACCATCTTCACAATATTGCTCAGGGTCGCGGCATAGTCCCCCCGAGGGGTGGGCGTGCGAAACCGCATCAGCACACCGCCCTGCCCATCCAGGGCAATCAGTTCCGTTTTGCTCCCACCCAGATCAATGCCAATATGCATGCTCATGGATTCAATGTCTCCGCCTCGATCTGCTTCAGCCAGGCAATCTCTTCTTCGGAAAAGCCCGCCTCACGCCGGGCTTCATAGTTGAAAGGCCCCGCCAAATTGCCATGGAAATACTCATCCACAATGCGTTGGAAGGTCTCAAAGGGGTTCAAACCACGCTGGGCGCATAGATAGCGGAACCAGCGCGTGCCCACCGCCACATGGCCGATCTCATCACGCAGCAAAATTTTAAGGATTTCCACGCCACGCTTATCTCCGATCGCCCGCAGTTTATGTATCATGCCCGGGGTCACATCCAGCCCGCGCGCCTCCAGGGTTCGGGGCACCATGGCCATACGCACCAAAGGATCATGGTCGGTTTCATAGGTGGTGAGCCACAGGCCATTATGGGCAGGAAAATCCCCATATTCATATCCCAGGCTGTTGAGGTGTTCGCGCACGATCTGAAAGTGATACGCCTCCTCACAGGCCACGCCCAACCACTCAAAATAGTAATCTCGCGGCATATCTTGAAAACGATACACCGCATCCAACGCCAGATTGACAGCATTGAACTCAATATGGGCAATGGCATGCATCAGGGCGCCGTGCCCTGCCCGGGTGCCCAGGCGCCGTTTTGGCAGTTGGCGCGGCGGCACCAGCGCCGGTTTGTCAGGGCGGCCAGGGTCTGGAATGCGTATGATGGTATCCGTCGGTTGTAAACTGAGTTGATCTTCCGTCCATGCCTGCTGCAGCGCTGAGAGTTTACGCACCTTTTCATTGAGATCTTTCTCCAGCAGACAATCCAAGGTGACGGAAAAGAGTGACGCCATAACCTACTCCTTGAAATGAAAAACCGGGCACAGGGCCCGGTCCAGAAAAATCCATTTTTACCTGGCTTATCGCCAGTCGGCTGGAATCTTGCCTGTTTTTTCCATCTCATCCAGGCGGTTACCCGGATCGCCGCCATACCAAGCATTCTGCAAGAAGCGTACGCCTCGACCTTGCATGGCGTCCACCGCTTCCCACAGCTTAGACCACTTGACGCGCTCTTCCCCAGTCATGAACTTATAGGGGTTATGGGTATTCTGCGCCGGATCCACACCTGCACGCTTCATTGCGGCCTCTTCCATCTTGGTCAGCTCCGCCTTACAGGATGCCAGCAGATTCTCATCTACATTTTCCGCTGCGGCACGACCTTCTGTTTTAGCCGCTTCGATCAGTTTCTCGCCTTCGCTCAAGCACTTGTCGTATACAGATTCACCTGCGTAGGCGCTGGAAAGGGCAAATGCAAAACCTGCGACAAACAGTGCCTTAAGAGTCAACTTTTTCATGCATCTCTCCACAAATTTGGGGGTTAATGTTGCCTCAACCGTGTCTTGACCAATTGTGCGCTTTTTCCAGCATGATTGCAACACAATCAATATTCAAAAATTATTAAATCCTTATAAGCACTACTTATCGGTGGATAACTGCCTGAGGCGAAGACCGATCCAGACACACAGCAGCCCCCATCCCGCCACATACACCACCTGCGAAACACCGTGCCAGTGCATAAACTGCGCCTGCAACGCAGGCTGAGTCAAGCCGCCGGCCTTGAGCGCCGCCATGGTGGGATTCAACCACGCCAACTGCGCCAGTTGCGCTCCTGCAGCCAGAAGCAGCACTCCCCGTAACCAGAAACGCTGCGGCAGTAGCGCCACCGCCATGATGACAATGAAACCGGCCAGCTCAGCCCAATGGAGCATTTGCCCGGCCAACTGGCCCGCCAGCACCCGATCCAAATGCATGAACAGAATGGGCGCGGCTACATAACCCATGGCCACCTGCAGGCCAATGACCAGGCTGATTAATACCAGGCCGAGCAAAGGCAGCATCAGATGTATTCCACCTGAATAATTTCGTAGTCCACATTGCCTCCCGGCGCTTGAACCGTGATCTCATCCCCCTCTTCCTTGCCGATCAGCGCCCGGGCAATGGGTGAGTTGACGGAGATTTTGCCATGGGCCAGGTCAGCTTCTTCATCTCCGACAATCTTGTAAATCACCTCCTCATCGGTGTCCAGATTGAGCAAATGTACCGTGGCACCAAAGACCACCTTGCCGTCTGCATTCAACTTGGTCACATCAATCACTTGCGCATGGGCCAAAATACCTTCGATCTGGCGGATGCGGGCTTCAATCAAGCCCTGTTGCTCGCGGGCAGCATGATATTCCGCATTTTCTTTCAAATCGCCATGCTCTCGGGCCTCAGCAATGGCCTGGGCAATACGCGGACGCGCTTCCTGCTTAAGCTGCTTGAGCTCTGCCTTCAGCTTGTCTGCGCCCTCTTTCGTCATGGGGTGCTTTTGCATCATCAGTCCTCCTTGGACAAAAAGACGACGCCCCGCAAAAGCGGGGCGACTAGACTATTCGTTTATTGAGCGGTATTTTACTGTAAATCCTGCAGCCGATACACCGGCTGTGTATCCAGATAGTCCATGGCGGCCACCATGGCAAAGGCACCGGCAATGGTGGTGGTATAGCACACCTTCTGCATCAGCGCCTCGCGGCGGATATCGGCCGAATCCTTGATGGAGACCGACCCATCCGATGTGTTGACAATCAAATCGATCTCGCCGTTTTTAATCAGGTCAACGATATTGGGCCGCCCTTCAGTGACCTTATTGACCACCTCCACCTCAATACCGGCATCCGCCAATGTTTTGGCCGTGCCCCGGGTCGCCACCAGTTTAAAGCCGCGTGCCTTTAGTCGCTGGGCCAGCTCGACAACTTTTTCCCGATCCGCCTTACGCACACTTAGAAATGCGGTGCCGGACTTGGGCAGCACGGTGCCGGCGGCCAGCTCCGCCTTGGCATAGGCCTGAGGGAAGGTCTCTCCTACGCCCATCACCTCACCGGTGGATTTCATCTCCGGGCCCAAAATCGGATCCACGCCCAAGAATTTAATGAAAGGAAAAACGGCCTCCTTCACCGAAAAATGCTTAGGAATGACTTCCGTGGTAAAACCCTGTTCTGACAAGCTTTGCCCCACCATGCAGCGGGCGGCAATCTTGGCCAGCGGCCGCCCCATGGCTTTGGAGACAAAGGGCACGGTCCGTGAAGCGCGCGGGTTGACCTCCAGCACATAGATCTCGTCATCCTTGATGGCGAACTGAGTATTCATCAGCCCCACCACATTCAGCGCCCTGGCCATCTTTTTCACCTGATCGCGGATCTGATCCTGCAATTGGGGGCGAATACTGTAGGGGGGCAAGGAACAGGCCGAATCGCCCGAGTGAATGCCCGCCTGCTCAATATGCTCCATAATGCCACCAATGACGACGGTCTCACCATCGGCCACCGCATCCACATCCACCTCTATGGCATCATCCAGGAAACGGTCCAAGAGCACCGGCGAGTCATTGGAGACCTTCACCGCCTCACGCATATAGCGCTGCAGGTCTTTTTCACTATAGACAATCTCCATGGCCCGCCCGCCCAGAACATAGGAAGGGCGCACCACCAGCGGATACCCCACCTCCTTGGCCAAAGCAAGCGCCTCCTCCTCGCTGCGCGCCGTACGGTTAGGCGGTTGTTTCAGCCCCAGTTCATGCAACAGTTGCTGGAAACGCTCCCGATCTTCGGCCAGGTCAATGGAATCTGGCGTGGTACCGATAATGGGAACACCGGCGGCTTCCAGGGCCCGCGCCAACTTCAGAGGCGTCTGCCCACCGTATTGCACCACCACCCCATCCGGCTTCTCCACTTCGACAATTTCCAATACATCTTCCAGGGTCAATGGCTCGAAGTAGAGACGGTCAGAGGTGTCATAGTCGGTGGATACCGTCTCCGGATTACAGTTGACCATGATGGTTTCATACCCATCTTCACTCAGGGCAAAAGCAGCATGCACACAGCAGTAGTCAAACTCGATCCCCTGACCGATACGGTTGGGGCCACCGCCCAACACCATGATCTTCTTGCGTTCAGACGGCTCCGCTTCACACTCTTCATCATAGGAGGAGTACATATATGCCGTCTTGGTGGCAAATTCCGCCGCGCAGGTGTCCACACGCTTATAGACTGGACGAATATCCAGCATGTGACGCAATTTACGCACACCCTTTTCGGTGACACCTACCAGTTCGGCAATGCGGGCATCGGAAAAGCCCTTCTGCTTGTAGCGGCGCAGTGTCTCCGCATCCAACCCATCCAGGCCGATCACCTTCAACCCCTGCTCCAACTCGACCAGTTCCTGAATCTGCGCCAGGAACCAGGGATCAATATCACAGGCCTCATGCACCGCCTCCAGCGTCCAGCCGGCACGGAAGGCATCGGCCACATACCACAACCGCTCCGGGCCCGGATGACGCAGCTCCGCCCGCAGAATATCGCGCACCTCTTTCTCATCCATGCTGGCCAGATCCAGCATTTCGTTCAACCCGGTCTTACCCGTCTCCAGACCACGGATCGCCTTCTGCAGCGACTCCTGGAAATTGCGTCCCATGGCCATCACCTCTCCCACCGACTTCATCTGGGTAGACAGGCGGGGTTCTGCCTGAGGAAACTTCTCAAAGGTGAAACGGGGAATCTTGGTGACCACATAGTCAATGGTGGGCTCAAAGGAGGCGGGGGTGGCGCCACCGGTGATATCGTTGTGCAATTCATCCAGCGTATAGCCCACCGCCAGCTTGGCCGCCACCTTGGCAATAGGGAAACCGGTGGCTTTAGAAGCCAGGGCGGAAGAGCGTGACACCCTGGGGTTCATTTCGATAATGATCATGCGCCCATTTTCCGGGTTCACAGCGAACTGCACATTGGAGCCCCCTGTCTCCACGCCAATCTCCCGCAACACGGCCAAGGAGGCGTTACGCATGATCTGATATTCTTTGTCTGTCAGCGTTTGCGCCGGCGCAACGGTAATGGAATCCCCCGTATGCACGCCCATGGGATCCAGGTTTTCGATGGAGCATATGATGATGGCATTGTCACGCTTGTCGCGAATGACCTCCATCTCATACTCTTTCCAGCCAATGATCGACTCTTCGATCAGCAGCTCATTGGTGGGCGAAAGCTCCAGACCGAATTTGCAGATCTGCTCAAACTCATCCCGGTTATAGGCAATACCGCCGCCTGAGCCACCCAGGGTAAATGACGGACGGATAATGGCGGGAAAACCCACCTCCTCCAGAATGGCCCAGGCCTCATCCATACTGTGGGCGACTGCAGATTTGGGCATATCCAGGCCGATCTTCTGCATCGCTTGACGGAAACGGTCGCGGTTCTCCGCCTTGTCAATGGCCTCTTCCGTGGCGCCGATCAGCTCCACGCCATATTGTTGCAACACCCCTTGGCGCGACAGATCCAAAGCACAGTTCAATGCCGTCTGTCCGCCCATGGTGGGCAGAATGGCATCCGGCCGTTCTTTTTCAATGATCTTTGCAAGGGTGCGCCATTCGATAGGTTCAATATAGGTGGCATCGGCCAAATCCGGGTCGGTCATAATGGTGGCCGGATTGGAGTTGACCAGGATTACCCGATACCCCTCTTCCTTAAGCGCCTTACACGCCTGCACACCGGAGTAATCGAACTCACACGCCTGGCCAATGATGATGGGGCCGGCACCGATGATCAAAATGCTGTCAATATCCGTTCTCTTTGGCATGGTGTCTCTTTATCCCTTGGCTCGGTAGGCACGCATATCGGCGATAAACTGGTCAAACAGATAGGCCACATCATGGGGGCCGGGGCTGGCTTCGGGGTGCCCCTGAAAACCAAACGCCGCTCGATCCTTCAGGCGAATCCCCTGCAGGCTGCCATCAAAAAGCGATTTATGGGTCGCAACCACCCCTTCCGGCAGGCTGGCCTCATCCACCGCAAAACCATGGTTCTGGGAGGTGATATAGACGCGCCCACTGTGCAAGTCCTGAACCGGATGATTGGCCCCATGATGGCCGAATTTCATTTTCACCGTCTGCGCACCACTGGCCAACGCCAGCAGTTGATGACCCAGACAAATGCCAAATACCGGCACCTGGCTGTGTTGCAGAATGGTCTGGATGGCCTCAATGGCATAGTCACACGGCGCTGGGTCGCCCGGCCCATTGGAGAGAAAGACACCGTCAGGATTCATGGCCAGCACATCCGCGGCCGGGGTTTTGGCCGGTACGACCGTCACCTTGCAGCCACGCGCTGCCAACATGCGCAAAATATTACGCTTGATGCCAAAATCATAGGCTACAACCTGCCATTCAACCCTGTCTCCATGATCCACATGCCCCCCATTCAATCGCCAGGTACCTTCCGTCCACACATAGGGTTGTGCAGTGGTCACTGACTGGGCCAGATCCAGCCCCTTGAGTCCAGAGAAAGCACGGGCTGCGGCCACTGCCGCATCAGGATCCAGTTGTGTCCCCGCCTGAATCACGCCATTCTGCGCCCCTTTCTCCCGCAGAATGCGCGTCAGCTTGCGGGTATCGATATCGGCAATCGCCACCACCTGCTGCTGGCGCAGATATTCATCCAAAGGCATCTGGGCGCGGAAACTGCTCATCCGCGGCGGCAGGTCTTTTATGACCAGCCCTTGCGCCATAATGCGGGGGGACTCTTCATCCTCCTCATTCACACCCACATTGCCAATGTGGGGATAGGTCAAGGTAACAATCTGGCGGAAATAGGAGGGATCGGTGAGAATTTCCTGATAACCGGTCATGGCGGTATTAAAGACCACCTCACCGACCGCTTCACCATCGACACCGATGGCGGTGCCCCAAAAAACGGTGCCATCTTCCAATGCCAAAAGGGCGTCTCGTTTGTCAGTCATAAGGCTCCCTGGATACTGAATCCGGCGCGCGCCTACAAAAAACGGAGCGCAGTTCCATCGAACTGGCTCCGTTTCAACTGTAGGCCTTGTTGTGCATGCGCCCAACCCCGAAATGTAAATGTAGTTGGGCGAATTTTACTGGATTCCCACACCCCTGTCTATGCAGGGTCAATGATCTTTTAGTCCTAGCACATCCTGCATGTCGTACAGCCCGCGCTCCTTGTCAGCCAACCAGACACAGGCTCGAGCCGCCCCTTTGGCAAAGGTCATTCGGCTGGACGCCTTATGGGTGATTTCCACCCGCTCCCCTTCGGTTGCGAACATCACCGTGTGTTCACCCACAATATCCCCGGCGCGGATGGTTTCAAAACCGATCTGCTTGCGCGGACGCTCGCCGGTGATCCCCTCACGGCCATAGACCGCCACCTCCTTCAGGTCCCAGCCCAAGGTTTCGGCCACCACCTCACCCATGCGCAACGCCGTGCCAGAAGGCGCATCCACCTTATGGCGGTGATGCGCCTCGATCACCTCAATGTCATACTGTTGCGGATCCAGCACACTGGCCGCCAACTGCAGCAGCTTGAGCACCAGGTTGACGCCCACGCTCATATTGGGCGCAAACACGATGGCGATCTTTTCCGCCGCCGCACGAATCGCCTCCAGCCCCGCTGCATCAAAACCCGTGGTGCCAATGACCATCTTTTTACCGTATTCGGCGCACACAGCCAGATGCTGCAAGGTGCCTTCGGGGCGGGTAAAGTCGATGACCACATCCACAGCATCCATCACCTGCGCCAGGTCATCCACAATGGTGACGCCCAGCGTTCCCGTCCCTGCCAGCTCTCCCGCATCACAGCCAATAAAGCCCGTGCCCGGCCGGTCCACCGCGGCGCTCAAGACTAAACCATCGGTTTCAGCCACAGCTTTAATCAGGTTGCGCCCCATGCGCCCGGAGGCACCAACCACCGCTACTCGAATATCACGCATCACTCATCACTCCCAGGGTGAATCCTTATCCTTTTTATCCTCCTCGCCGGAAAAGAAGCGCTTAACCTTATCCCAGAAGGAATGTGCCTGCGGACTATGGGTCTGTCGTTTGCCCTCTAAAGTCTCTTCCAGTTTCTCCAACAGTTCGCGCTGCTCAGCGGTCAATTTCACCGGCGTTTCAATCTGCACCCGGCAGATCAGATCCCCCACCTGCGCTGAACGCACGGACTTCACCCCCTTGCCCGTCAGCCGAAACGACTGGCCGCTCTGGGTGCCGGG
>DQVN01000047.1 GCA_015661715.1 Sulfurivirga caldicuralii | reverse complement strand
GCGGATTACCCGGACAGCCCTTATGCCAGTGGCGCAACCTTTTTGCTGGCCAGCTGGCTGGCGACGGAGAAGCAGGACTTGAAGGGGGCCATCGCTCAGTTAGACTGGGTCGTTACCCATGCGCCAGAGGCGGCGATGAAAGACGTGGCGCATCTGCGCGCAGCGCGTCTGCTGGCGGATGCTAAGCAATTTGAGCAAGCCAAAGCCCGCCTGAGCCGGGTGACGCCAGTGAACTTGGCGCCTGTGGCGAAAGGGCTGTATGACTATGTGGCCGGTGAGATTGCCCTGTTTCAGGGTGAGCTGGCGCAGGCGCGTCAAGCTTTTCAGGCGGTTTTGGATAATGAGCGGGCCGATCCGGGTTTGAAACAACTGGCCCAGTTGCAACTGGATGATCTGACACCGATTGAGAGCTAAGTATGCGGCGAATTCTTTTTGGGGCCAGCCTGCTGGCCTTTGTCATCCTGTCAGGCTGTAGCAGTTTCAGCGGCTTTGACTTCAGCCCCATGGTGGACCGTCAGGGTCAGCCGGTTGTGGAAGGGGAAAAGTCCGAGGATGCGCTGGCGTTTGTCCAGCCAGTTCAGGCTGCTTTATTGTGGACTTTGAATTATGCGCCATTGAATGGTGCGGATGTGCGCGGTCTGCAAGTAACCGGAGATGAACAATACCTTTATCTGGCCATGCCTAATGGCATGGTGACGGCTTTTCATCGGAGCGACCAGCCTACATGGGTTGATCAGGTGGCCTGGCAGTTGTTGTTGGACAGCCCGGTGTTGGGTGGGCCCCTACTGCATGAAGGCGTGCTGTTTGTGGGTACGGCGGATGGCCAGTTGGTGGCCATTGAGGGGCAAAGTGGTCGGGTCAAATGGGCGCGACAGTTGAGCAGTTCAGTGGATGCGCCGCTGGTGGTGGCGGACAATCGGCTGCTGGTACGCACCCTGGACAGCCAGCTGTATGCTGTGCGTCTTCGGGATGGAGAGATTGTATGGCAAACCAGCCGTGCGGCGCCGGCTTTGGCGCTTCAGGGTGAATCGGCTCCTGTTCTCTGGCAGGATAAGGTGATTGTGGGCTGGGAAAACGGTGAGGTGGAAGCACTGGATTGGCGCACGGGCAATACGCTTTGGCGCCAGCGTCTGGCCATACCGCAGGGACGGGACGATCTGGCGCGTATGGTGGATGTGCAAGCACAGCCATTCATCCAGGATGGGCGGCTGTATGTGGCGGCCTTCCACGGTAAGCTGGCGGCCATGGATCCGGATCGGGGTCTGCTCTACTGGGTGAAGGATTTGTCCAGTTATCGTGACATGGCCTTGTTTGCTGATCGTCTGGTGAGCGTGGATGACGATGATCAATTGCTTGCACTGGATCTGATTACAGGTGCTCGCATTTGGCAGCGGGATGAGCTGAAGCATCGCCAACTGACGGATTTACGCCGTTGGCCCGCCACGGATCAGCTGGTGGTGGGTGACCAGGCGGGTTGGATACATTGGATTGAGCCTTTGAATGGCCAGGTGGCGGGGCGCATGCGCCATCACAGCAAGCCGGTGGTGAAGCTGTTTCCTTTGGATGATAATCAGATGATCGTGATCGATGGGGAGGGTTATCTCTCCCTGTATCAGGTGTCCATATCCCATGAATGAGCAAGCCGCTGTACGCAAGCGTAAGCCGGTAATTGCCCTGGTGGGGCGTCCCAATGTGGGTAAATCCACCCTGTTCAATCGGCTTACCAAAAGCCGGGATGCCATTGTGGCTGATTATCCGGGGCTGACGCGAGACCGCCAGTATGGCAGCGGCAAAGTGGGTAAAAGCCCTTATATCGTGGTGGATACCGGCGGGCTGAGCGGGGAAGAAGCCGGTGTCGACCCGTTGATGGAAAAGCAGGTCATTGAGGCGCTGAAAGAAGCAGATGCTATTTTGTTTCTTGTGGATGGGCAGGTCGGATTGACGCCGGCGGATGAACAGATCGCCGCTATGCTGCGCCAACACTTCTCCCACAAGCCGATTTATGTGCTGGTTAACAAAGCGGAGGGGCGCAATCCGGATGTGGTGCGCGCTGAATTTTACCAGTTGGGTCTGGACGAACCGCGGGTTATCTCGGCAGAACATGGCGATTATGTACGGGAGGTGATGGATGATGTTCTGGCGTGGGTGACGCCGCGCATGACGGATGATGCCCTACCGGAGCCGGATGATCAGTCGGGTATTCGGGTGGCGGTGGTGGGCCGTCCCAATGTGGGCAAGTCCACCTTGATTAACCGTATGATCGGTGAGGAGCGGGTGGTGGCCTACGACATGCCAGGCACAACCCGCGACAGTATCCATGTTCCCTTTGAGCGGGATGGGGTGACATATACCCTGATCGATACGGCGGGGGTGCGTCGGCGTAAAAAGGTGTCGGATAAGATCGAGAAATTCAGTGTCATCAAGGCAATTGAGGCTATGGATCAGGCCCATGTGGTGGTGCTGGTGATCGATGGCGCTGAAGGGATCACCGATCAGGACCAGACGCTGTTGGGTCATGCCCTGGAGTCGGGTCGGGGGTTGATTATTGCTATTAATAAATGGGACGGACTGGATCCGGCGCAGCGCCGCCAGGTGAAGGCTGATCTGGATGTAAAATTGCAGTTTGCCGATTTCGCCCCGCGCCACTTTATCTCCGCCCTACATGGTACGGGGGTGGGCAATTTGTTTGATACTATCCAGAAGGTATATCAGGCGGCTACCAAACGGGTATCCACCAGCCAGCTCAATCGGGTGCTGGAACAGGCGCTGATGGCGCATCAGCCCCCTATGGTCAGTACGCGGCGTATCAAGATGCGCTATGCCCATTTGGGCGGTATCAATCCTCCGACGGTGGTCATTCACGGCAATATGGTAGATCGGGTGCCTCATCATTACACCCGCTACTTGATCAATACCTTCCGTAAGGCATTTGGTTGGGAGGGGACGCCGGTCAAGATCGAATATCGGGTGACGGAAAATCCTTATGAGGGCAAGCGTACGCAATTGACCCCACGGCAGATTCGGCGTAAACGCAAGTTGATGGCATTTGTTAAACAGAAGAAAAAAGCCCTGCAGCGTAAACGACGGGGGCGGTAGTCTTGCTGTTTTTTCCATGATGATGTTGAGCGTGATACAATTCGCCCCTTTTTCTGCATATCAATAGATAAGTGCTTGTTTTCAAAATCTTTTAGCTAGATGGGCACCACCATGACACAACAACGTATCCGCGAGATTCCCTACAACTATACCTCCTTTTCCGATCGTGAGATTGTAATCCGCTTTTTGGGCGAGGAAGGCTGGCAGACGATTGAGCGGTTACGGGGTCAGCGGCGTACCGGGCGCTCGGCGCGGATGCTGTTCGAGGTGCTGGGTGATATGTGGGTGGTGACGCGCAACCCCTATCTCCAGGATGATCTGATCGAAAATGAAAAGCGCCGTAATCAGTTGATCGAGGCATTGCGCCACAGGTTGGGGCAGGTGGAGCAGCGCTTGAATGGTAATCAAGAAGCCGCCGCCTTGCTGGAGCGCACCCGTGAGGCGGTGGATGCCTTTGCCGCCTGGTTCCCGGCTCAGGCGGCGCTACGGGAGAAGATTCTCCAGCGGCTGAAAAAAATCACCCGCGCGGATAATGTGGACTTTTCCGGTTTGGCGCGTATCAGTCATGCGACCGATGCCACGGATTGGCGCGTGGAGTTGCCCCTGGTGGTGATCAGCCCGGATACGGAGGCAGAGATCGCGCCCATTATTCAGGCTTGTATTGAGCTGGGTTTGCCCATTATCCCACGAGGTGGCGGCACCGGCTATACCGGTTCGGCCATCCCGCTGCAGGCCAATACGGCCATTATTAATACGGAAAAATTGGAATACATCGGCCCGGTGGAAGAGATCCCGCTGCCGGGGCTGGAGCAGGTCAAAGTATCCTCCATTCATGTGGAGGCCGGGGTGGTCACCCGTCGTGTTTCTGAGGTGGCTGAGGCCCATGGATTGGTGTTTGCGGTGGATCCCACCTCCCAGGATGCGTCCACCATTGGCGGCAATATCGCCATGAATGCCGGCGGGAAGAAGGCGGTTCTGTGGGGCACCACCTTGGATAACCTGATTAGTTGGAAAATGGTGATGCCCGATGGCCGCTGGCTGGAAGTCACCCGCCTGAACCACAACCAGGGCAAGCTGCATGACCAGAAGACCGTGCGTTTTGCCGTTCAGTGGTTCAAGCGTGATGGACTGAGCAAGGATGGTGATCCAACCATTCTGGAGATGCCGGGGGAGATGTTCCGCAAGCATGGGCTGGGTAAGGATGTCACCGATAAGTTTCTCGCCGGTTTGCCGGGGGCACAGAAGGAGGGGTGTGATGGCATTATCACTTCGGCCCGGTTCATTCTCCATCGGATGCCCGCCTATACACGCACCTTCTGCCTGGAGTTTTTTGGTCACGACCTGAGTGAGGCGGTGCCGGCGATTGTTGAAATCACCGACTATATGGAGAAGAAGCGGGCCGAAGGGGTGGTGCTGTCAGGTTTGGAGCATCTGGATGAACGCTACATCAAGGCGGTGAAGTACAACACCAAAGCGGATCGGCGCGAATTGCCCAAGATGATTCTGCTGGGGGATGTCTCGGGGGACAATGGCTATGAGGTGGCTAAGGCGGTAGAAGAGATCATCGCCATGGCGCGCCAGCGCAACGCTGAGGGTTTTGTGGCTATTACTGAAGAGGCGCGGCGCAAGTTCTGGGCTGACCGCTCGCGCACTGCGGCGATTTCCGCCCATACCAATGCCTTCAAGATCAACGAGGATGTGGTGATTCCATTACACCGGCTTAACGAATACAACACCGGTGTGGAAAAAATCAATATTGAACTCTCCCTGGACAATAAGCTGGCCTGTCTGGATGCTCAACTGGCTTATCTGCGCAGCGATGCACCTGAGCTGAATCAGACTGAGTGTATCGAAACCGGTGAGGGCAAGATCGAGGATCTGGTGCAGCACCGGGTGCAGGCGGCCATTGACCACCTGGAGAGGGTGCGAGGGCGTTGGCAATTGTGGCGGGATCAGTTCGAAACCCCGGCGATACAGCTTCTGGAACAGTTGCCCTCGCCGGTACGGGAGCGGGTGCGTGAAGGGGATACCATGATGGATCTGCTGCTACGCCGGGATCTGCTGGTGAAATTCAAGCTGGATGTGGTGCCCTTCATGCGCGACAACTTCATGGGCTTTGATTTTGAGCCTATTATGGCGCGGCTTCGCGCTATCCATGCGCAATATAAGCATACACGCCTGTTTGTGGCCCTGCATATGCATGCCGGGGACGGGAATGTGCATACGAATATTCCCGTCCATTCGGACAATTACGCGATGTTGCGCAAGGCGGATGAGGTGGTGGATCGCGTCATGGCCTTGGCTTTATCGTTGGACGGGGCCATCTCTGGTGAGCATGGCATCGGTTTGACTAAGATCAAGTATCTGGAGCCGGAGAAGATCGACAAGTTTGTCGAATACAAGCGTAAAATTGATCCTGATAATGTCTTTAATCCGGGCAAACTGATGCCCGATTCTTCTTTAGAGCTGGCCTATACGCCTTCGTTGACCCTGGTGGAGCAGGAGGCGCTGATTCTGGAAGCCTCCGATTTGGATGCGCTGAACAATGAGATTCGCCATTGCTTACGTTGCGGCAAGTGTAAGCCTGTGTGCCAGACCCATATTCCCCGGGCGAACCTGCTGTATTCGCCGCGTAATAAGATTTTAGCCACTGGCGCAGTGATCGAGGCTTTTCTGTATGAGGAGCAGACCCGTCGGGGCATCTCCTTGCGCCATTTTGATCAGATGAATGATATTGCCGACCATTGCACCGTGTGTCATAAGTGTGAGACTCCCTGTCCGGTGGATATAGATTTTGGCGAGGTCACCATCCACATGCGCAATATTCTCACCCGTATGGGTAAGAAGCGCACCAGCTTGATGACGAAGGCGGCACTGTTCTACCTGAACGCTAAGGATCCACGCACAGTGAAGTTGCTGCGCAAGAGTTTGATTGGTTGGGGGGCTGCGGCCCAGCGCCTTGGCAACCGTTTGTTCCGTGCTTTGGGTTTGGTCAAGCCGGTGATGAGCGAGTTGCCGGCGCGCACCGACAAACCGCAGCCAGTGCAAAAGCAGGTGATCCACTTTGTGCGCAAACCATTGGATACGGGCCCCAATGAGCCGCCCATGCGCGCGCTGTTAGGGCTGGAGGATCCCCGTTATGTGCCTATTTTGCGCCGTCCCGATGTGGGCGAAGAGGCTGAGGCCGTGTTCTATTTCCCTGGCTGTGGTTCCGAGCGTTTGTTCTCTGATGTGAGTCTGGCGACCCTGGCCATGCTGTACGATGCCGGGGTGCAGACCATCTTGCCCCCGGGCTATCTGTGCTGCGGCTATCCGCAGACGGCGGCGGGGCAAGAGCAGAAAGGCATGCAGATCACCACCGAGAACCGTGCCCTGTTCCATCGGGTTGCCAATACCTTGAACTATCTGGATATCACCACGGTAGTGGTATCCTGTGGCACCTGTTACGATCAACTGTTGAAGTATGAGTTTGAGCGTATTTTTCCGGGGTGCCGCATGTTGGATATTCACGAATTCCTGCTGGAACGCGGCTATAAAGTGGAGAATGTGCCCGGGGTGAAATACCTGTATCATGATCCATGCCATACGCCCATGAAGGCCCATGATCCCTTGTCGGTGGCGCAAGGGTTGATGCAAGGTACGGAAGTGAAACTCACTGACCGTTGCTGTGCGGAGGCGGGAACACTGGCGGTGAGCCGCCCGGACATTTCCAACCAATTGCGTTTCCGCAAGGAGCAGGA
Source organism: Sulfurivirga caldicuralii (assembly GCA_015661715.1). Classification (GTDB taxonomy): domain Bacteria; phylum Pseudomonadota; class Gammaproteobacteria; order Thiomicrospirales; family Thiomicrospiraceae; genus Sulfurivirga; species Sulfurivirga caldicuralii_A. Next base: position 11,887 of record DQVN01000047.1, on the reverse strand, counting down.
GCTGTTCAAAGGGATTGAGAATTTAACCGGTGAGGCTCGGCCAGTGTCTCAGGGTGAGGTGAAAATCTTGACCAGTTGTCCTGCCTGTCAACAGGGTCTGAATCGTTATCAGGATAGTACCGGTTTGAAAACCGATTACATCGTTGTGGAGATGGCGCGACTGCTCAAAGGAGAGCATTGGAAACAGCAGTTTTTAACCGCCCTGCAGGCGCAGCAGGCGGTGGAGAAAGTATTGCTCTAATGCAAGGGTCACACCCTCTTTGCAGGGCTCTAATCCCTTATTGTGCGGAATAGGCGTAGATAGTTGAATGCTCGCACCGGTTGGTGCGAGCAGAAAGGCTAAACCGTTACCTACGCTCTATTGGCATGGGCGGCAGGCCCGCCGATTATTTTGGTTTCTGAGCGGCATAATAGGCCGCGATTTCTTTAATGTCCTGATCGCTCAACCCTTTGGCAAAGCGGTTCATCATATCATTGCGGCGGAAACCGTCACGATAGGCTTTGAGGGCATTTTCCAAATAGGCGGCGTGCTGCCCGGCCAGTTTGGGGAAGATGGGGGAGGTGCTGTTCCCATCGACACCATGGCAACCGACGCAGCTTTGCACCTTCGCTGGCATCTCGGCTGCCTGTGTACCAGCGGAGAAAGCCCCTATTACCATGACCAATCCGATCAGTTTTTTCATGGTGTTGTCTCCTTAATTACCTTATCTTGATTTTAGCATGGCGCCTTTCAGGTGGCCTCCAGGAATTTTCATGGGGGTATAAAAAAACCGCCCGAAGGCGGTTTTATACATTACACCGCTTGAAATTACTTCAATGTTGCGATGAAAGCAGCCAGGTTGTCGATGTCACTATCAGACAGACCAGCAGCCATGGGTGCCATCATGGAGGTCATGGGACCTAACTGCTTGCCTGCTTTATAATCAGTGAGCAATTGTTTTGCTTTTTCAGCAGAGAGGCCAATCAATTTTGGACCTACACCACCTTCACCGTTTGCACCATGACAGCCTGCACAGCTTGAGCTGTTGTACAGTGCCTTACCCGCTTCAGCATCCCCGGCGTAAACAGAAGCGCCGAAAGAAACCAGACCTGCAGTTGCCATGGCAATGATCATTTTTTTCATGGGTTTACTCCTTTTGTTTTGAAACCTTAACGCAGTGCGCTCAGTTTTTATTATCGGAACTTTGTCCCTTTTTCAAAGTCCAAAGCTTGACAAAAGTGTTGAGATGCTCAGGGTAATCTTCCCATCGCTGCCGCTATTATGCGCAAAGGCCTCAGCCTTTGCAAATGGGCCGGGCTATCCTTATTTTTCCCGCAGCTTCTGCGGCAGAATAAAGGCCAAGGCAATCAGTGCACCACCAAAGATTAGCGCAACGAAAATGCCAGGTATGCTGTCGAATACAGCGGGCATTTCCCGGCCATGGCGTACCACGCCTTCGGCTAAAGTTACCTTCGCACCCAGGTCGGTCACAAGATGGAACAGCGCTGTCTGAGTGAGCCAGTCCCAGCTTAAAGCAAGCAGGAACGTCCCCACCAAACCTCCGAGTATATAAAACACCGCATCCAGGCGGCCTTCACCCAGTGCGGCGACTCCTGTACCAGGGCATAGGGCGGAGAGGGCAAAACCCAAGCCGAAAATCAGTCCTCCTACAAAGACACCCCAATAAGCGGTGCGGATGCTGAAATGGACTGCACCGGGGAAGAAGGTATTGATCGTGAAGATGGTAATCATGGTCAAACCAATGCTAAAGAGAATGACTTTTTCCAGTTTTAGGTCCGAGAGGCGTAGCATGTCGATCAGCCGTGTGGGGTTGGTGGCACCGATACGGTGTAGGACAAAACCAAATGCACCACCCAGAATCACAGCCAGTAAAATTTCCATTACTGATTTCCTCCCCGTTGACGATACAGCCAGATGGCCAATGGAATCGCAGTGGCAAAAACACCTGCTGCGAACAACAGGCTTGATACGGCAGTTTGAGAAATGCCACTGATCATGTGCCCGGAGGTGCAGCCGCCCGCTAGCCGAGCACCATAGAGGGTCAACACACCGCCAATAAATGCGAGTGTATAACGTAGTGCCGGGTTGTAACCAAAATAGCGCTGAAAACCTTCAGGCACTTTGCGTTCTTCTCGGTTAGGTTTTGGGCCACCAGTTAATACGGATAGCACCACACCCCCAATGATGGACAGGACAAAAATCAACCCGTAATTTATCGGATTGTCGGCAGCGCGGGCATAGGATGCTTGGGATTTGTTGATATAGGCATTGGGCGAGCTGTATACCTTATGGCCATTTTCTTCTCTGACTTGGACGATCTCAGGGTCGATTATCTCCCAAATCATGGTGTCCACTACGGCAAACTGGGTGGATACGCCGATGGGTTTGACCAGCAGAAATGCGGCTACGGCAACAGCGGCTAAAGCTATACCACCTTTTAGCCAGTTCCATTCTCCTTTGGGATACATTGATACGGCTCCTCTGTTAGCATTGGTGGATAAAGATTTTTAAATTATATAAGTGCTTAATGAATATTGATGAACAAGTTTGATTATGTGGGACTAAAAAATGTTAATCATCATTCGCTTTTGGTTATTTGTCATTGTCATGACAGTAGTCAGTTTCATGGTTCTGAAGCTTGTGGGGCGTGCGGTACCGCTGTTGAAACTTTTTTTGTTCTGGATTAGCGTCACGCTGGCCTCTGTGGCTGTTTTGTATGGGTTTTCCTTGGTGGTTTCAGCCAGCTGAAAGCCGGCTTGAAAAAATGGGGGGACCCCTGTGTCACCACGCCTACAGACCCTTATAGATAGTGATTTATCGCCTTAAGGGTGCGCGCCAGGGCCCCTTGCAATCGGTTAAAACACTGTTGTGCCCGTTCACCGGCTTGTTCTCTGATGCCGGGGGAGTCGGCTAGCTGGGTCAAACGGGCACCTAAGGCTTGGGGGGTTTGGAGGATTTCCACACCGCCACAGGCCAGCATGGCTTCGTACAGCGCCTCAAGATTGCCGTAATGGGGACCGGAGAGGACGGGTTTATTTAACGCAGCTGGTTCCAGGATATTGTGTCCGCCAAACGGCACCAGGGTGCCGCCCACAAACGCCACATCACTTACGGCATAAAACAGTAATAGCTCGCCCATGGTGTCGATCAACCAGACCCGGTCCGTTGGTGCGGGATAAGCCTGATGGCTGCGACGGCTGTAGGGGATGCGGTGTTTTGTCAGCCAGGTGGCCACCTCTTGGAAACGGTCGGCATGACGGGGAGCCAGCACCAGCAGGGCATCAGGGTGGCTTTGCAGCAGGTGTTGGTGCGCCTGCCATAGCTGAGCTTCTTCTCCGTCATGGGTGGAGCCGGCACACCAGATAAACCGCTTGCCCAAATGGGCCCGCAGCTGGTGGGCCTGATGGGGTAGTGTCTCGGGAATGGTCAGGTCGGATTTGATATTGCCTAATACGCGCACCCGTTCAGCCGGCGCACCCAAAGCCTTGAAGCGTTGCGCATCGATGGGAAATTGCGCGCCGATAAGCTGGAGACATTGCAGGGTTTGGCCGACCAGGGGCTGCCCCCAACGCTGATAGGCGCGGAAGGATTTGTTTTTCAGCCGCGCATTGATCAGGACTAAGGGAATCTGTTGCCGCTGGCATAGGATGTAGAGGTTGGGCCAAAGCTCTGTTTCTACAATGACCACCAGCTTGGGTTGCAGCCGTTTGAGGAAGCGGCGCATGGCAAAGGGGTAGTCATAGGGAATGAGGCTGTTCTGTACCGCGACGGGACTGTGTTGCTGTACTTGCAGGGCCCCTTGTACTGAGCCGTTGGTCACGGTGATGGGCAGGTGGGGATAGCGGTCACGCAGGGCCTGGAGTAGGGGGAAAATAGAGCGGCTTTCGCCGACGGAGACTGCATGGAGCCAGATGCCGCCGCTACGCCACTGGGGGGGTGTCCAGCCCCAGCGGCTTTTGAAGCAGTGGGGCAAGCGGACACCTAAACGGCGTGCTTTGAGACAGCGGCGCCACCCTGCCAGAGCAAAAGCGGGCCACAGCAGCCACAACAGCAGGGTGTAAAGGGTGCGTGTCATCAGCGGTTGAGATCGTAGATCTGAATCACACCTTGCAACTGCCCCTGCTCATCTCTCACCAACAGGGAGGTGATCTTGTGCTGATTCATTATCGCCTCTGCTTCGGTCAACCGGGCATCCGGCGAGATGGATTTGGGGTGAGTGGTCATGATTTCACCGGCGGTCTTCTCCATCAGCTCAGGGTCATTTTCTAAGTGTCGGCGCAGGTCGCCGTCGGTGATGATGCCGCGGCCTTCGTCCACGATGCATAAGCCCAGCCGTCCCGCGCTCATGGTGTGGATGACCTCTTTCATGGGGGCGTCACGGGTGACCAGGGGCAGATTGTCGGTTTTCATTTCATGGCGTACCTTGGTCAGCAGCTTGCGTCCTAAGCTACCCCCTGGGTGGAAACGGGCGAAATCCTGAGGTTGGAAGTTGCGCGCCTCCATGAGGGCGACGGCTAGGGCATCGCCCATGACCAAGGTGGCGGTGGTGGAACTGGTGGGCGCCAGTTGATGTGGACAAGCCTCTTGGGGTACGGCGATATTGAGGTGAAAATCGGCATTTTTTGCCAAAGTGGAGGCCGGATTGCCGGTCATGGCAATAATCGTATTGCCATTGTCTTTCAGGAAAGGCAGCAGCCGGATGACTTCTTCCGTCTCGCCGGAATTGGAAATGGCGACGAAGATATCGTCCGGGGCCACCATGCCCAAATCACCATGGAAGGCTTCCCCGGGGTGCATGAAAAACGAGGGGGTGCCGGTGCTGGCCAGGGTGGCCATGATTTTTTTGCCGATGAGCCCGGATTTGCCCATGCCGCAGATGACCACTCTGCCTGAGCTGTTGAGGATGGCCTCCACCGCACCATCAAAGTCATCATTCAATAGTGTCTTCAAGTTGGCGATGGCGGCCGCTTCAATGTCGAATACGCGTTTTGCACTCTGTTGGTATTTCATCAGAAGCGATAATCCATTTTTAAGGTGTAGTAGTTCGTAGCCGGATTGGGGGTTTCAATGCCTGCATTGGAGATGTGCAGGAAGCGAAAGCCCAGCTGTAGGTTGCGGTATTGGATGCCGATGCCGGTCAGATCGCCAAACTGAAACTGGGTGGATTTATACTGATCGGCGATGCGAATACCTGACAGATATTTCACGCCAATGCCAAACTCAATATAGGGGCGCAACACCGTTTTGAACTGATACTGTAGCACTGGGGTCAGGCCGAGCATCCAGCCCTGCTGCTCAGTGCGTTGTGCCTTATCGGCCCACCAGTTGCTCAAGCTGGCTTCCCAGTGGCCGATGAGTTGCCAGGTGGGTCCATCCAGTAGGGTTGAGGCGAAGTCTCGCGCGTAAATCAGTTGCGCTAGGGTGGTGTGGTTTTCTGTCCCCATGGTCAGGGCCAGGTGTTGCCCTTGGGTTGGCACAAGCGCGCGGGTCAGAGGGGCATCACCCCACAGCCAGGCCATGCCCCAGCTCAGCAGGGTGCCTGCAATGGCGGTGTTTTTCAGCGCCGTATCGGTGCTGTCTTCCGCCTGAGCGGACAGGCTGAGACAGAGTAAAAGGGCCAGCAGTGATCGTTTCATTGCAGCGGTTCAGGTATTAAGGAAAAGGGTATTTTATTGAAAGTGCGTTGAGATTGTTAACCTGTGTCAGGGTGTCTGTTGGTTTGGTGCTCATCCGTCGGTGTTTTATTCCGCTATAGGGGTAAAATAGCGGCAAAACATGACAGGAATGGGGCATGTTGCCGGATTTTTCTGCAGCCCGCGCTTTGGTGGTGGGTGATGTGATGTTGGATCGATACTGGTCGGGGCGTGCGGGGCGGATTTCGCCGGAGGCGCCGGTGCCGGTGGTGAATGTGGCGGATGAACAGGCGCGGGCAGGGGGTGCGGCCAATGTGGCCATGAATATGGCGGCATTGGGCGCGCAGGTGACGCTGATGGGGCTGATCGGAGAGGATGCCCATGGTCAGCAGTTGGATGGTCTTCTGGCGCAACAGGGGGTACGGCGACACTGGGTTCGGGATGGAGCGGGCACCATTTGCAAGCTGCGCGTCCTCAGCCACCATCAGCAGTTGATCCGTCTGGATTTTGAACAGCCTTTTTCTGCTGCGGCGGCTGATGAGCTGGCGGATCGGGTGGCGGGCGTAGTGGCGGATTATGATGTGCTGGTGTTGTCGGATTATGCCAAAGGAACCCTGGCGCAGGTGGAGCGAATGATCACGGCCGCCCGTATTGCGGGTGTGCCAGTGATGATTGACCCGAAGGGTCAGGATTTTTCCCGCTATCGCGCCGCTACGCTGATCAAACCCAATCAAAGCGAGTTTGAGGCGATCGTGGGGGCTTGTGCCGATGAGACCGCAATTGAGGAAAAGGGGCGGGGGCTGATGGATCAGTTGCAGTTGGATGCCCTGCTGGTTACCCGCAGTGAGCATGGCATGCTGCTGCTGGAAGCCGGTCAGCAGGCCTATCGGCTGCGGGCGCAGACCCAGGAGGTGTTTGATGTCACCGGCGCGGGTGATACGGTCATGGCGGTGCTGGCGGCCGCCTTTGCCGCGGGCGCTTCGTTGAGTCAGGCCGCCAGGCTGGCCAATGAAGCGGCCTCTTTGGTGGTGCGCAAAGTGGGCACCTCGGTGGTGAGTGTCCATGAATTGCGGGAACACTTGAAGCGTAAACAGGCCCATTTGGGGTATGTGGCCCCCTCTGAGGCTGAATTGATCGAACAGGTGCGTCAGGCGCAGGCGCGGGGCGAGCGGGTGGTCATGACCAACGGCTGTTTTGATATTCTTCACGCCGGCCATGTGCGCTACTTGCAGGAGGCGGCACAGTTGGGAGATCGGCTGGTGGTGGCGGTGAATTCGGATGCGTCGGTCAGACGCTTAAAAGGCGACAGCCGCCCCATTGTTCCCTTACAGGCGCGGATAGAAGTGTTGGCGGCGCTCAACTGTGTGGACTGGGTGGTGCCGTTCGATGAGGAGACACCTCAGCGGCTGATTTGCGCCGTCCGTCCGGATGTGCTGGTCAAGGGGGGCGATTATCAGCCCCATGAAATCGCTGGGGCTGAGTGTGTCCAGGCGGCGGGCGGAGAAGTGAAAGTACTCTCCTTTTGGGATGGCTTCTCCACCACCGATATTGTCAACCGTATTCGGGCGCAGGCATGAAGCGGTTGCAGGATGCGCTGGTGCGCCACCAGCAGCTTTTCTCTCAGCTACACACCCTGGCGGGACCGCTGCAGCAGTGGGTGGCGGCAGTGATCACCAGCCTGGAGCAAGGGGGTAAGGTGGTGTGGCTGGGCAATGGGGGCAGTGCCGCAGACGCCCAGCACATGGCCGCAGAACTGGTGGTGCGCTATGTCAAAAATCGTCGTCCGCTGGCGGCCATTGCTCTGACCACGGATACATCCATTCTCACCGCCCATCCCAATGACTTTGATTTTGACAGTGTCTTCGAGCGTCAGGTGCGTGCTCTGGTGCAGCCAGTGGATGTGGTGGTGGGCATGTCCACCTCGGGCAACAGTGTCAATGTGGTGCGGGCGCTGGCGGCGGCAGGCGAAATCGGGGCGACGACCGTGGCTTTGACGGGCCAGACGCCTAATCGCTTGGCCGCCTTGGCGCATATCCCCCTGGCGGTGCCCGCTGTTGAAACGGCGCGGGTTCAGGAGGCGCACACCTTTCTCAGCCATGTGTTGTGTGAAGCACTGGATGCGCACTTTTCCCATTGAGGGACTCGTCAAACCATCCCGGTTGCGGCATACTTTGCCTGCCTGAACGATCGATGGAGGATCTATGAGCCGTATTGCAATTGCCGGGTGTGGAGACTTGGGGTGTCGGCTGGCGGCACTGCTGCACCAGGCGGGCGATGAAGTGTTCGGTTTGCGCCGGCGTCCGGATGCCTTGCCCGATTTTGTCCACGGGGTTGCCATCGACCTGGCTGCTGCGGAGGTGGCGACATCCGCGCTGCCGGCAGACATTGAGTATGCCTATTTTATTTTATCGCCCGACAAGCACAGTGAGATGGCCTACTATCGGGCCTATATCAGCGCTCAGCGCCATTTTCTGCAGATGCTTGAGCATCAGCCCATCAAGCGTTATTTCTTTATCTCCAGCACCTCTGTCTTTGGCCAGAGCGACGGTGAGTGGGTGGATGAGTCATCACCGGTTGAAGCGCGCAATTTTGCCGCTCGGGTGTTGATAGAGGCTGAGGCGCTGGCCTGGCAGAGTGGATTACCCGCCACCGTGGTGCGTTTTGGCGGGATCTATGGCCCGGGGCGGACCCATCTGATCGATATGGTTCTCAGCGGTAAGGCCCACTGCATGGAGGATGTATACAGCAATCGCATTCATGTGGTGGATGCGGCGCGGATGTTGGCGCATTTGCGCAATTTGGATGCGCCGGATGCGCTCTATGTGGGGGTGGATGATGCGCCGGCGCCATTGTGTGAGGTGTATGAGTGGCTGGCGGAACAGTTGAGCGTGCCTTTAGCGATTGATCATCGTGAGCCGACAGAGAAGGTGCGGCAGATGCGCGCCAACAAGCGCATCCGCAATGCGCGGATTCGCGCCACCGGGTTTGAATTTCGCTACCCCACTTATCGGGAAGGCTATGGCGAGCTGGTGACGCGGCTGTTGGAGCAAGGACAAATCTCCTGATGGTATAATGTTCCGTTCACGAATGAAGGAGTATGTGGAGATGGACGAGCAGAAACGCAAAGCGTTGCAGGCGGCCCTGGGGCAGATTGAGCGCCAGTATGGCAAAGGCTCGGTGATGCGCCTGGGAGATAGCCCGGTGGCGCAGAATGTGGAAACCATCTCCACAGGTTCCTTAGGGCTGGACATTGCCCTGGGCATTGGTGGGCTGCCGAAAGGTCGGGTGGTGGAGATCTACGGCCCTGAGTCCTCCGGTAAAACCACCTTGACCCTGCACGCCATTGCGGAGGCGCAAAAGCAAGGGGGGACGGCCGCTTTTATCGATGCCGAGCATGCGCTGGATCCCCGTTATGCCGCCAAACTGGGCGTGGATATCGATAACTTGCTGGTGTCGCAGCCGGATACGGGAGAGCAGGCGCTGGAAATTGCCGATATGCTGGTGCGTTCCGGGGCGGTGGATATCGTGGTGGTGGACTCGGTGGCGGCCTTGACGCCCAAAGCGGAAATCGAAGGGGAAATGGGCGATGCCCATGTGGGCCTACAGGCGCGGCTGATGAGCCAGGCGTTGCGCAAGCTCACCGCCAATATCAAACGCACCAATACTTTAGTGGTCTTTATCAACCAGATCCGCATGAAAATCGGCGTTATGTTCGGTAATCCAGAGACCACGACAGGCGGGAATGCCCTGAAATTTTACAGCTCGGTGCGTTTGGATATCCGTCGGGTGGGGTCGATCAAGAATAAAGACGAGGTTATCGGCAACGAGACCAAGGTCAAGGTGGTCAAGAATAAACTGGCGCCTCCATTCAAAGAAGTGCGTTTTGAGATTCTCTATGGTGAGGGCATTTCCCGCCTGGGCGAACTTATCGACCTGGGCGTGGAGCATGACCTGATTCAGAAAGCCGGCGCCTGGTACAGCTATCAAGGGGATAAGATCGGCCAGGGCAAGGAGAACGCCAAACAGTGGCTGCGTGATCACCCGGTGGTGGCCGAGGAGATTGAACAGCAACTGCGTGCCAAGCTGCTACCCCATGTCGCACCTGCCGCTTCAGCAGGAGAAGAAGAGCTTGCATGAGCGATGTGCATGCACAGTTGATGCAGAAAGCCATTGAATTGTTGGCGCGACGTGAGCAAGGGGCGATGGAGTTGGCGGCCAAACTGTCGGTAAAGGTGCCAACGGCCTCGGAGGCTGCGGTGGCGGAAGTCATTGCAACCCTGAAAGAAAAAGGCTGGTTGGATGAGCAGCGTTTTGTCGAGGCGGCCGTGCGCCATCACCTGCAGCGAGGAGATGGCCCGTTGAAGATCCGCCAGAAGCTTGCCGGTAAACTTGAGGAGAGTTGGCGGCTGGATGAGGCTTTGGCCTTGGCGGATGCGGAGTGGGCTGAGGCGGCGCGGCAGGCATTGATGAAAAAATTTGGCGAGGCGCAACGGCCGCGTGAACCCAAGGAGGTTGCGCGGCGTTTGCGTTTTTTGCGCAACCGAGGGTTTACCCAGGCCCAGTGCTGGGCGGCTTTTGAACAGGAATGAGTGCATGGACAAGACAATGAGCACCGCCGAACTGCGGCAGGCATTTATCGACTACTTTGTGGAAAAAGGGCACACTGCGGTGCACTCCTCTCCCGTGGTGCCCGCCAATGACCCCACATTGCTGTTTACCAATGCGGGCATGGTGCAGTTCAAGGATGTCTTTCTGGGATTGGAGACTCGCCCTTATACCCGCGCCTGTTCCGTGCAGCGCTGCATTCGTGCCGGCGGCAAACACAATGACCTGGAGAATGTGGGCTATACCGCCCGTCACCATACCTTTTTCGAGATGCTGGGCAACTTCAGCTTCGGCGACTATTTCAAACGCGAAGCGATTCAATATGCCTGGACGTTTTTGACTGAGCGCCTCGGTATCGAGGCGGAAAAGCTGTGGGTGACCGTCTTTCACGAGGATGATGAGGCGGCGGATATCTGGTTGAATGAAATCGGCGTGGATCCGGCGCGCTTCAGCCGCTGTGGTGAGAAGGATAACTTCTGGTCCATGGGGGATACGGGTCCCTGCGGCCCCTGCTCGGAGATTTTTTATGATCATGGCCCGGAGGTGCCGGGTGGACCGCCTGGCTCACCGGATGAGGACGGGGACCGCTACATTGAGATTTGGAATCTGGTGTTCATGCAGTTTAACCGGGATGCGGATGGCACCTTGACGCCTTTGCCTAAGCCTTCGGTGGATACGGGTATGGGTCTGGAGCGGCTGGCGGCGGTGGTGCAGGGCGTGCATTCCAACTATGACATTGATCTGTTCCGTGCCTTGCTGGACGCGGCCCAGCAGGTGACCGGTGCGCAGGATCGCCACAGCAGCTCGCTGAAGGTGATCGCAGACCATATCCGTTCCACCAGCTTTATGATTACCGACGGGGTCTTGCCGTCTAATGAAGGGCGTGGCTATGTGCTGCGCCGGATTATTCGCCGGGCCATTCGCCATGGCTACAAGTTGGGGCAGAAGGCGCCTTTTTTGCACAAGCTGGTGGCGCCATTGGTGGCGCAGATGGGCGCGGCTTATCCTGAGTTGGCCCAGGCCGCCGCTCATGTGGAAAAAGTCCTGTTGCAGGAGGCGCAGCGTTTCGCTGAGACGCTGGAGCACGGCATGAAGCTGCTGGAGGATGCCATCAGTGAACTGAGTGGGGATACGCTTCCTGGTGAGGTGGTGTTCAAGCTGTATGACACCTATGGCTTTCCGCTGGATCTGACCGCCGATATTGCCCGAGAACGGGGGCTGAAAATCGATGAGGCTGGCTTTGAGGCTGAAATGAGGAAACAGCGCGAGCGCGCTCGGGCGGCGGGCAGCTTCAAGGTGGATCTGAGTAAGAAAATCGACTTTGACGGTGAGACGGAATTTGTCGGCTACACCCAGGATGAGGCGGATGCCACGATCCTGGCGTTGTATAAGGATAATGCGCCGGTGGAGCAATTGCAGGAGGGTGAAGCGGGTATTGTGATCCTGGATCGTACGCCTTTTTATGCTGAATCCGGTGGTCAGGTGGGGGATACCGGCAGTCTTACAGAAGGAATGAACAGTTTTCATGTATCGGATACCCAGAAACAGGGCACGCTGTGGCTCCATGTGGGCAAGGTGACCGCCGGCCACCTGAAGGTGGGGCAGACGATCCACGCTAAGGTGGATGGGGCCCGTCGTCGTGCAGCGG
>DQVN01000030.1 GCA_015661715.1 Sulfurivirga caldicuralii | reverse complement strand
CAGCACGAGGGGCTGGAAACCATCGCTGATTTCATTCGTTGGGGCGCCACTTTATTTGAGCAGGCGGGCCTGGTTTATGGCCATGGCACGGATAATGCCTTTGATGAGGCGCGTTTTTTGCTTTTTTCCCATTTGCAGCTGCCCTGGGAACTGCCTGAATTGTATTGGCATGGGCGTCTGAGTCTGCCAGAGCGTGTGGCGGTGACGGAGCTGTTTCGCCAGCGGATTGAGACGCGCAAGCCCGCGGCCTATCTGGTGGGGGAGGCTTGGTTTGCCGGGCTGAAATTTAAGGTGAATGAGCAGGTGCTGGTGCCGCGATCCCCCATTGGTGAGTTGATTCAACGGGAGTTTGACGGCTGGGTCGATCCGCAGCGAACCACTCGGGTGCTGGATCTGTGTACGGGGTCTGGCTGTATTGGCATCGCCTGTTTGCAGGCGTTGCCGCACGCCCGTGTCGATTTGGCGGATATTTCTCCCGCTGCATTGCAGGTGGCGGAAGAGAACATTCGCCTGCATGGGTTGGAAGGGGTTGCGCGGACGGTGCAGTCGGATCTGTTTTCCAACCTTCAGGGGGCGCGGTATGATTTGATCATTTCCAATCCACCCTATGTGGATGCCATTGAAATGGCACATCTGCCGGCGGAGTTTCAACAAGAACCGGCTTTGGGCCTGGCGGCCGGGGAGGATGGGTTGGATTTGGTGCGGATTATGCTTGCGGAAGCTAAGGAATACCTAACGGATCAAGGGGTGTTGATCGTTGAGGTGGGGGTCAGCTGGATGAATCTGGTGGATGTCTATCCTGAACTGCCTTTTTATTGGTTTGAGTTTGAGCGGGGCGGCGAGGGGGTGTTTGCCCTCAATCGCAGTGAACTGGAAGCCTTTGATGATGTGCTGCAACAGCGTAAATTCAGAGAGGTGAAGGCATGAAACGACAGGCGGCGGCGTGGGTGAGTGGCTTGATGCTGGCTGCCGGTTTGCAGGCGGCAGACAATACGCCGCAAAAAGCCGTCGCGCCCATCGAGCCTCTGGTGAACCTGGTGGAGGAGGCAAAAAAATATGGTGTGGATGGTAAGGCCACGCCTTCTCCAGCCAAGGCGAAAGAGGAGAAAAAGACAGCGCAAGCACATGCTGTCCAGTGGAGTTATAGCGGCAAGACGGGCCCGGCGCATTGGGGTGAGCTGGATGAGAAATTTATTTTGTGCAAGATTGGTCGCAATCAGTCACCGGTGGATATTCGCGACCGCCATGCTGTGGATGCCCGCGGCCTGCCCAGTTTGGATGTGGTCTATGGGACGCCGCAGTTTGCCATTATCAACACCGGTCACACGGTGCAGGTGAACTATCCGGTGGGCAACAGCTATATCAAGCTGAACAACCATCGCTATGAGTTGCTGCAGTTCCATTTCCATACGCCCAGTGAGCATCAGCTGGCGGGGTTCAATTATCCCATGGAAATGCATCTGGTGCATCGGGACGGGGATGGCAATTTGGCGGTGATCGGTATTTTGTTCAAAGAGGGGGCATTCAACCCGGAGCTGCAAAAGGTGATTGATCGCCTGCCCAAAACGCTCGGCAAGGTGGAACGACATAAACAGGTGCAGTTGGATCTGCGCCGCTTTTTTCCGGCGGATACACGCTTTTACAAATACAGCGGATCGCTGACCACGCCGCCATGCACTGAAGGGGTCTGGTGGATGGTGTTCCGCCAGCCGATCGAGGCGGCGCCTGAACAGCTGGCGGCCATGGAGAAGATTTTGGGAGCCAATAACCGCCCGGTACAGCCCCTGTATGCACGCACTTTGATCAAGTCGTGGTTCGATCCGCCGCCGGAGGCTGTCCAGGAGCCGTTGTTTTATTATTGAGCTGAGATGAGCGTTCAGGTACTGCCTGAGCCTGCGCCATGGTTCGAACGGCCCTGCTAAAATAGCAGGGTTTATTGTTTTTCAGGAGAAGGCAGATGGCAGGTAATACGCTGGGGGAACTGTTTCGTGTCACCACCGCAGGGGAAAGCCATGGGCCAGCGTTGGTGTGCATTGTGGATGGCTGTCCGCCAGGGTTGGCATTGAGTGAGGCGGATATTCAGCAAGATCTGGAGCGGCGTCGTCCTGGCCGCTCTAAGTTTACCACCCCACGGCGTGAACCGGACAAGGTGAAGATTCTCTCCGGGGTGTTTGAAGGTCAGACCACAGGCACCCCCATCGCCATGGTGATTGAGAATACCGATGTCCGTTCGCAGGATTACAGCCAGATCGCTGCAACCTTCCGCCCCGCCCATGCGGACTACACCTATCTGCAGAAATATGGTATTCGGGATTATCGTGGGGGCGGTCGTGCTTCGGCGCGGGAGACGGCCATGCGAGTGGCCGCAGGCGCCATTGCCAAGAAATATCTGGCTGAGCGGCTGGGGGTGGAGATCTACGGCTATGTCAGTCAAATCGGCCCGGTGTCCATCGAGCGGGTGGAACGGGACTTTATCGACACCAATGCGTTGTTTTGTCCCGATCCCGATGCACTGCCCAAAATGGAACAATTTCTCCTGGAATTGAAGAAGACCGGTGATTCCATTGGCGCGGCGGTGACTGTGGTGGCGCAGCGCGTGCCGGTCGGCTTGGGGGAGCCGGTCTTTGATCGCTTGGATGCCGACTTGGCCAAGGCGTTGATGAGTATCAACGCCGTCAAGGGGGTGGAAATCGGTGAGGGTTTTGCCGCGGTCAATCAGCGCGGTAGTGAGCACCGGGATGAAATCACCCCCGATCAAGGTTTTCTCAGCAACCATGCGGGCGGTATTCTGGGGGGCATTGCCACGGGGCAGGATATTGTCGCGCGGATTGCCTTGAAACCCACCTCCAGCATTATGGTGCCGGGGCGCAGCGTTACCCGGGATATGCAGCCCACTGAGATGGTGACCAAAGGGCGTCATGATCCCTGCGTGGGTATTCGGGCGGTGCCCATCGCCGAGGCGCAGATGGCTATTGTGCTGATGGATCACTGGCTGCGGCATCGGGCGCAAAATGGCGATGTAACCCCGCCCATGCCCGATCTGGCCCGGCTGGGTGATGGGGGTTGAATGAGGGGGTCTGCGCGCCGCTTGTGGGATCTGGCGGCTTTTTATTTTTTCTACTTTGCCTGGTTAGGTGTGCTGGTGCCCTATGCCAGCCTCTGGCTGGCCGATCGGGGCCTCAGCGCGGTGCAGATCGGCATTGTGATGGGGGCTTTTATTGGCACCAAAATGGTGGCCCCTGCCCTCTGGGGGCATTTGAGCGATGTGACCGGCCATCGGGTGCGCTGGGCCCGGCTGGCGGCGCTACTCAGCGGCGGGTTGCTGGCGGGTTGGTTGTGGGCTGAGACCTTTACGGCTATTTTGCTTACTACGCTGGCGTTTAGCTTTTTCTACCATGCCATGCTGCCTCAGGTGGAGGCCATTACCCTGGCGCGCTTGCATGATAAAGGGCGCTATGGGCGGATCCGCCTATGGGGATCCATTGGCTTTATTCTGGGGGTTTTATTGGCCGGGCCCCTGTTGCAGCAGGTGGGGATTGAACAGTTGCCCCCGTTGCTTTTGGGGATGTCCCTGCTGCTTCTGTTCAGCACCCTGCTGCTGCAAGAGGCGCAAACCACCACGCCGGTTGATGGGTTGCCCTCGTTGAGCAGTGTGTTGCGTCAGCCTGCGGTGCTGGCGTTATTGGCCACCACCTTTCTGGTCACCGCCTCCCACGGCGTCTATTACAATTTTTACTCCATTGCTTTGGAGCAGGCCGGGCTGGATAAGACCCTGATCAGCCAGCTATGGGCTTGGGCGGTGGCGGTGGAAGTGGGACTGTTTTTCCTGATGCACCGTCTGTTTGTCCGCTGGTCGGTGCCCTTCTTGCTTCAAGTGGCCATGGTGCTGACAGCGCTGCGTTGGGGGTTGAATCTGTTGTGGCCGACCGATGTGGCCGTTCAGGTGTTTGCCCAGGCGCTCCATGCGGCCAGCTATGCCCTGTTTCATGGGGCGGCCATTACCCTGATTGACCGCTATTTCACTGGCGCCCTTCAGGTGCGCGGTCAAGGGCTCTATGCCGCTGTGAGCCATGGCCTGGGCGGTGGCGTGGGCGCGCTGTTGGGCGGTTGGCTATGGCACTGGGGTGGGGGCGCACTGGGCTATGGTGTCTCCATTCTCATGGTACTGTTGGCTTTGTGGATTTTTCATCATTACGGGGAGAGACGAACATGCGCTTCTTGCACACCATGATCCGTGTGGGTGACCTTGAGCGATCCATTGATTTCTATACCAATGTATTGGGGATGAAACTGCTGCGTCGGAAAGACTATCCCGATGGTAAGTTCACCCTGGCGTTTCTGGGCTATGGCCCGGAAAGTGAGACCTGTGTGCTGGAGCTTACTTACAACTGGGGTGTGGACCATTACGATCTGGGCAATGGCTTTGGACATATCGCTATTGAGGTGGATGATGTCTATCAGGCGGTGGAAGAGATTCGCGCCCGTGGGGGGAAGATCATTCGTGAAGCGGGGCCTATGAATGCGGGCACCACCATTATCGCCTTTGTGGAAGATCCGGACGGTTATCAAATCGAGCTTTTAGGTCCCAGGGAGTGAAAACCGCGCAAAATGGGCGTTTTTCCAGGTTTTCCTAGGCAAACGCCAGGCGAAAAACGGGCTTGCAAAAAATTAGGGGGACCCCCCTTCAGCGCTGGCCTTGGGCCAGCATCTCTTGGGCATGTTTAAGCGTGGTGTCCGTTATGGTGGCGCCACCGAGCATGCGGGCCAGTTCTTGGGCGCGGGCGGTTGGGGACAGGCGTATAACCTGAGTCCGCGTCTGCTCGGCCTGCTGCAATTTCTCCACCTTGAGATGATGATGGGCGCAGGCGGCTACTTGGGGCTGATGGGTAATGGCCAACACCTGACGGTGCGCACCTAAACGACGCATAAGACGGCCCACTTGCTCGGCTACACGGCCGCCAATGCCTACATCCACCTCATCGAAAATCAGCGTGGGCACGCCAGCCACTTCGGCTAAGGCTACCTCCAGCGCCAGACTGATGCGCGCCAGCTCGCCGCCAGAAGCGACCTTGTGTAACGGCGCCGGTGGTTGGCCTGGGTTGGTGGTCAGCATGAAGGTTACCTGATCCATGCCTGAAGCATCCGCGCTCTGTTCGTTCAGCTGGACACTAAAGCGGGCATGGGGCAGGCCCAGGGGGTGGATTAAGGTTTCAACGGCGGCTTTAAGGCACTCAGCGGCCTGTTGGCGGCTGGCGCGCAAGGCAAGCGCTGCGGTTTCATAGGCCTGCCAGGCCTGTGCCATGTCTGCTTCCAGGGCGTCCAAGTGGGCATCCATATGCAGCAGCTGCTCATGGCGGGATTTGAGTTCAGCGTGGTATGCCGCCAGGGTTTCAGGTTCCACCATGAATTTTTTCGCCAGACGGTGGTATTCCGCCAACTCTTCTTCCACCTGGGCCAATTGGGCCGGGTCCAGATCAATGCCTTGAGCATAATGGTGCAGATCGCGGCCGGCCTCTTCCACCCCGATGCGTAGTTCATTGAGCTGGGTCAGCAAAGCGGTCAGTTGAGGATCAATTTGGGCGATGCGTTCTAAGGCCTTTACCGCCAGGGTTAGTTGGTGCGAGGCGCCCTGTTCACCGTTCAGCGCCTCGGCAGCCCGTTGGCTGTCATGCAGCAGGGTTTCGGCGTGGGCCAGTTGGGTCTGTTGTTGGCTTAACGCCTGATACTGCTCGGTTGACGGGTTGAGGGCATCCAGATCCTTGAGTTTAAATGCTATCAATGCCAGTTGATCGGCCTGGTCCGCTTGAAGCGCGCGTTTTTCGGCCAGGGTTTTCTGCAGGTGGCGCCAGCGCTGATAAGCGGATTGGGTCTGGTTGAGTAGATCGTTATGGTCGGCGAAGGCATCCAGCAGTTGGCGTTGATGGGCGCTTTTTAGCAGCATCTGATGGGCATGTTGTCCATGGATGTCCACCAGTTGTTCGCCCAGATATTGCAATTGACCAGCAGGCACCTTGATGCCGTTGATCCAGGCGCTGGAGCCGCCAGTGGCCCGCACCACCCGGCGCAATAGCAAGGTATTGGGTTCTTCCTCATCTCTTAACGCCTGCGTCTCCAGCCAGCTTTGAATGTGGGGCAGCGCCTGAATATCGAAGGTGGCCTGGACATCTGCTTTGTCGCAGCCATGGCGTACCAGACTGGTATCTGCCCGCGCGCCCAGGGTCAGACCTAGAGCGTCGAGCAAGATGGATTTGCCCGCCCCCGTTTCACCGGTCAGGGCGATGAACCCTTGGTTTAGCGGCAGTTCCAGCGTTTCGATCAGCGCCAGGTTGCGGATATGCAGGCTGGTCAGCATCGGTTGTGGCCTCCCCAGGCCAGTTTGGTGCGCAGGATGTCATAGTAGTTGTAGTCGCGGGGATGCAGTATGGTCAACTTTTGTTCGAATTGGGCGACTTGGGTGATATGCCATGGCTGGATTTCAAAGGTGACCTGTCCATCACAGATTACTTTGGCTGAGCCGGTGCAGTTTTTGTGGGGAATGACTTTAACCATGCTGCTGGCAGGAATCACCACCGGGCGATTGCTCAAGGTGTGGGGGTTGATGCTCACCAGTACCAGCGCATCCACCCGCGGATCCAGGATGGGCCCGCCTGCGGAGAGGGCATAGGCGGTGGAGCCGGTGGGGGTGGCGATAATCAAGCCGTCCGAGCGCTGACGCATCATGAAATGATCGTCAACAAAGGTGTTGAATTCGATCATGCGCGGGGTGTCTCGTTTGTGTACCACCACATCATTGAGCGCCAGTTGGCGGAAGACTTCTTGTTTTTCCTCAAAAATACGCACTTGCAACAGGGTGCGGGCCTCCCGGATATAGTCTCCCTCAAGAACGGCGCGCAGGGTCTCTTCCAGTTTGTCAGGTGAGAAATCTGCCAGAAAGCCCAGACGCCCTAGGTTAATGCCTAACAAGGGCACCTGGCAGCCGACCACATCGCGGGCCGCATTGAGGAAGGTGCCATCGCCGCCAATGGCGATGCCCAGATCGATCTGTTCACAGAGTTTGGCCCGAGGCATGGGTTTGGCACCATAGCGGGCGTGAGGGAAGTCGACACAACACTCGGTTTCCAGGGCGACTGCACAGCCCTGTTGTCGCAGAAAGTCGATGACGCGCCCAATGGTGTCCCAGGCTTCCAGTGCATTGGGTTTGCCAAATAAGCCAACCCGCTTGAATTGTGTGCTCATGTGCTTGACCCTGTTTTAAGGCATCTCCATAATTAGCACTCGAAAGGCGAGAGTGCTAACAGAGGGGTTGACGTTGTGACCCATAAACCCGCGGCTCATAAAGCGCAATCAGGAGATGATGCCATGTTGGGCGAACGCGATCAACTGCTGTTGAAAAAGCTGGTCGAATTATACCTGGAGGCGGGTAAACCCGTGGGTTCCCGCACCTTGTCCAAGTTGCCGGAAATCCAACTCAGCCCGGCCACCATCCGTAATGTCATGGCTGATTTGGAAGCCATGGGGTTGATTGAGTCGCCCCATACCTCGGCGGGACGGGTGCCGACGGCGCGGGGGCTGCGCCTGTATGTGGATCACTTTCTGACATGTCAACCTATTTCCCGGGAGTATGTGGCAACCTTGACCCGTGAACTTGAGCAGGCGGGTGAGCCTGAAGCGGCCATTGAGAAAGCCAATGCTTTATTGTCGGAATTGACCGGGCTGGTCAGTGTGGTGCGCCTGCCTGACCGCGCCCGGGAGCGAGTCAGCCATGTGGCATTGATGCCCTTGACCGAGCGTCGGGTTTTGATGGTGCTGGTGTTCAATGACCAGGAGGCGGAAAACCGTTTTATTGAGCTGGATACACCGGTGGATGCCGGGCAACTGGCGCAGATGGCGGATTTCTTTAATCAAGAGCTGGTGGGGTTGACGCTGCAACAGGCGCGGGATGCGTTAGTAAGCCGCATGCGTGCGCTGAGCCATCAGCTTAATCATGGCATGGCCAAGGTTTTGCAGGGGGCGCAAGGAGCGTTGGAGGCCCATGGCCATGCTGAGGTTCGCATTGCCGGGGAAGCGAAGCTGCTGCAGTATGAGGAGATGGCGGATGTGTCCCGGTTACGCGCTTTGTTCGATGCCTTTGAACAGCAACGCCATCTGTTGCATTTGCTGGACAGGAGCTTGCAGGCACAGGGACTGCAAGTCTTTATCGGGCGAGAAACTGGGGTGGAGCTGTACGAGCCTTGTGCGGTGGTGACCCATCCTTATGAGATGGGGGAAGCGTTGGTGGGGGTGCTGGGGGTGATCGGGCCGCGGCGCATGCCTTATGAGAAGGTTATTCCTTTGGTGGACATCACCGCCAAGGTGCTGGATGCTGTCTTGAAAAAGGGTGAGCTGGCCCCATTGAACAGATGATTTAACCGAATTCATACGAGGTGAAACATGAGCGAAGAAAACAAGCAGGTTCAGGAAGAAAAAAACCAGCAGAAGACGCCGGAAACGCCGCAAGAGGTGATCGAAGATTTGGAAGCGGCGGAGGAGCAGGTTTCAGCCGATCTGGAGCAGGCGTTGCAAGAGGCGCGGCGGCAGGCGGATGAACACCAGGAAAAGCTGCTGCGTGTGATGGCCGAGATGGAAAACCTGCGCCGCCGTACCCGCCTGGATGTGGAAAACGCCCATAAGTTTGCTTTGGAGAAATTCGTCAATGCATTGCTGCCGGTGGTGGACAGTTTAGAAATGGGCATTGAGGCAGCCCGCAAGGAGGGCGCCACCGTCGAAACCCTGCGCGAAGGCATGGAGATGACCTTGAAAATGCTTATCGATGTGTTGGCTGAGTTTGGCGTGGCGCGCATCGACCCGCAAGGCGAACCGTTCGATCCTCAGCGGCATGAGGCCATGACCATGGTGCCTTCGGCGGAGCACGCGCCCAATGAGGTGATTGAGGTGATTCAGAAAGGCTACAGCCTTAACGAGCGTTTGGTGCGTCCGGCGCGGGTGATTGTCAGCAAAGAAGCGGAATAACCCTTGAAAAGCCTGTATCTGGCGCCATAAAAAGTGACGAACTACAGAATTCAAGCTAAAAGGAGAGGAACAAATGAGCAAGATTATCGGTATTGACTTGGGTACAACCAACTCATGTGTGGCCATTATGGAAGGCGGGGAAGCGAAGGTGATCCCGAACGCCGAGGGTGCGCGTACAACCCCGTCGGTGGTGGCCTTTGCTAAGGATGGTGAAATACTGGTGGGCGAGCCGGCCAAGCGTCAGGCGGTGACCAACCCAGAAAACACCCTGTTCGCCATTAAGCGATTGATCGGGCGCAAGTGCGATGACGATATCGTTCAGAAAGACAAGGATATGGTGCCCTATAAGATTGTCTGCGCCGATAATGGGGATGCCTGGGTTGAGGTCAATGGCAAAAAGATGTCGCCCCAGGAGGTTTCTGCGTTGATTCTGAAGAAGATGAAGCAGACCGCAGAAGACTATCTGGGCGAAGAGGTTAAAGAAGCGGTGATCACTGTACCGGCCTACTTTAACGACGCCCAGCGTCAGGCCACTAAGGATGCCGGACGGATTGCCGGACTCGAGGTGAAACGGATCATCAACGAGCCAACCGCGGCGGCTTTGGCCTACGGCGTGGATAAGGATAGCAAAGGGGATAAGAAAATCGCCGTGTACGACCTGGGGGGGGGCACTTTCGATATCTCCATTATCGAAGTGGCCGATGTGGACGGTGAAAAGCAGATTGAAGT
>DQVN01000147.1 GCA_015661715.1 Sulfurivirga caldicuralii | reverse complement strand
CTTCCATGTGTTGATGCGCTTTAACACCATCCTTATTGATTTCGACCGGGACATCTGGGGTTATATCGCACTGAACTTCTTCAAGCAAAAGACCGTAGCCGGCGAAATCGGTTCCTCCACCATGCCTCACAAGGTCAACCCCATCGACTTCGAGAACTCCGAAGGCAATCTGGGTCTGGCCAACGCCCTCTTTGATCACCTGGCGCAAAAGCTGCCCATCAGCCGCTGGCAGCGGGATCTGACCGACTCCACCGTGCTCCGTAACCTGGGCGTTGGCGTGGCGCATATGGTGATCGCCCTGCAGGCAACCCAGAAAGGATTGAGCAAACTAGAGGTCAACGAAGCGCGTCTGGCGGCAGATCTAGAGGACAACTGGGAGGTACTGGCCGAGCCCATCCAGACGGTCATGCGTCGCTATGGTATTCCAGAGCCTTATGAGAAGCTCAAGGAGTTGACCCGAGGCCGTCGAGTGAGTCAGAAAATGATGCAAGATTTTGTGGATGGCCTTGCGCTGCCTGATGAGGCCAAGCAGCGCCTGCGTGACATGACCCCGGCCAGCTACATCGGCAACGCCGCACAACAGGCCAAAGCCATCAAGCTGGCGATTATTCAGTTGCGTATGCGATAGGAGAGCACCATGAACACCGCCCGTGAGTCTGTGTTGAAACTGGCCCGACAGCTTCCCGCAACTGAGCGAGCGCAACTGGTTGATAGCTTGCTATCAACCTTGGATAAACCGGATCCAGAGGTTGAGGCTGCGTGGCTGGAAGAAAGCCACAGGCGGTTGCAGGAAATGGACAGCGGCAAGGCCCAATGGCGTGACTTCGATGAGGTCATGGATAAACTGTGGCAGAACTTGAAATGAAGCTAAAGCTGACGCCCCATGCGGAGCGTGAGCTGTCAGAAGCGACTTTCTACTATGAAGAACAACTCGCTGGGCTTGGCAAACGATTTCTGCATGAAGTCCAACCCTGCAAACATTTGATTATGTCATTCCCCGAGGCATGGCACCCGTTAGACGATACCTTCCGTCGTTGCCGTTTGAATCATTTTCCTTACGAACTCATCTATACCATCCGAGCAACACCATTCTTGTCGTTTCCGTTTCACACCTACACCGACACCCTGACCACTGGAAATTCCGATCATGAGCTTTACTTTCAACTGGACCCGCATTCAACAAACTGGCTTTTTCCGGCAAAACTGGGGGCAGGCCCCCTGCGTTATCCGCAATGCCCTGCCGCCGGAATTTGACGGTCTGACGCCGGAGGAGCTGGCCGGGCTGTCCCTGGAAGAACAGATCGAAAGCCGCATTATCCTCCAGCATGGCCCTCAAGAGTACGAACTGCGCCGCGGGCCCTTTACGGAAGAAGATTATGCGCAATTACCGGAACAGAATTGGACCTTGCTGGTGCAGGGGGTGGATCGGGTGGTGCCTGCGGTACAGAAGTTGTTGAGCGCCTTCGATTTCATCCCCTACTGGCGGCTGGATGACATCATGGTCAGCTATGCCGTCACCGGTGGTAATGTGGGGCCTCACTACGATCATTATCATGTCTTTCTCTATCAGATGGCTGGAAAACGCCGCTGGAAGCTGACATCAAAACAGTGCACACCGGATAACTACATTGAAGGTCTGCCCCTGCGACTGATGCGCCAGTTTCCAGTGGAACTGGAATATGAGGTCGAACCCGGTGATGTGCTCTATATTCCGCCACTATGGGGGCATCACGGCGTGGCCTTAGACGATGACTGCCTGACCGCTTCCATCGGTTATCGCAGTCTGCGCGCCCGGGAAATCATCGAAGCACTGGCCGACTGGTTGGCGACACATCCTGAAGGAGAGGCCCTGTTTGCAGATCCTGTCTATCAAGGCTTACCGCCCGGGCAAATGGACAACCGTGTGGATCTGGCCGCTTTGGCGGCGATCCGCCCGGTACTGCAAGCTCCCGGACTCTCCCACGCCCTGGCGCAAATGATGACTTCTCCCGATCAAGCGGCAGTTGAACTCATGCCGACACCGCTTGAATCGCCCATAACCAGTGAGCAGCTGCCAGAACTGTTGGAAACAACACCTGTCTGGTTACGGGACTCCGTCACCCGTATGGCCCTTACTGAAGATGGCACGCTGTTTGTCAATGGTAGCCCATGGGAAACTGAGGCAGGCGTTGAGTTTCGCCGTTGGTTGAGTAATCAGATTGTGTATGAAGATGCCCAGCGCTGGCTGCACAGCCCCGCAGAGGCTGCTGCGCTGCGCCACGCCATCAACCAGCAGTGGCTTGTGCCCGATGAAGAATGAAGTCACAAAGGCGGACAAGCTGTCTCCCGACCCGTCGATTTAGGGCGCCATTTCTTTCAGCCACTGTTTCACCTTCGAAACCGGCACTTTAATAGCACTCAAATAGTACTCAGAATTTTCTCCACACAATTCGGCGCTTAAAGCCATATTTAGCCATTCATGTGGGGCACGGTATACCGCCCCCCTACATGAGAGATAGGAAAACAAAAACTTATCCCATCGACCGTGGAGATATAAGAAAGTCTATAGGGTAATGACTTCAAAGCCAGCATCCGCTAACACCTTGGCACCATCCTGATGGGTGAGCACGGCCTTTGAGGCTTTGTCTGTTTGGAGATATTTCTCCGCCACCGTACGAATTTGCTCCAAATCGGCCGCTAAAATGGTGTCGCGAATACGCTGTCGCACCGCCGGTGTATAGCCATAAAGCTGCTGATAAAAGGCTTTTTTGGCCTCTCCGGCCGGAGAACCTGGCTTATCCATGGCGGCGATCACATTCAAAATGGCCTCTTCCACATGGGCTTCGCTAGCCTCACTGGAGCATACCCATGCCAGAGCTGCCTCAAAATCAGCGAAGGTTTCCAGCAGACGCGGATCACGATAGGAATAGAACACCAGGGCGCCAGCGGTCGCATGATAAGTGGCGCCGCCACCATAGGCGCCGCCTTGCTCGCGAATACGGGTATGTAGGAAGCCATTCCGCAGTATGTGTGCCAGCAGCTGCAACAACGGTGCATCTTCATGGCCGGGCATGACAGCCGGGAAGGCCGTGGCGCAGAAATTCACCTGTGTGCTGGTGACCCAAGCCTGTTGCACCGGCTGACCATCTGCCTGGACTGAGAGGGTATCGCCCACCTGCTCACTTTGCGCCAAGGGCTGCCACTGTTCTGCCAGACCATGCCGGGCTGGCTCAAGCCCTTTGCTGTCGGCCACCAGAAGCGCCTGTTTCGGTGCATGCAAGAGTTTCCGCTGAATATCACTCAGGGTAGCGGCCAGGCCTTCAAGGGCATCATTATCTTCGCGAATGCGCTCATCCAGCGCTTTGAAAGTCTGCACGCCTTTCAGGCCGCTGCGCTCGAAGGCCCAGCGACTGGCAGGGGTGAAATGCTGTACCGCAGCACCCATGGCGTAACTATGGCCGGCACGGGTAATGCCATGCTCCAGCCCGACGCGCATCTGACTGACCAGATCACGAATGCGCCCATGTTCATCAAAACGAGGAGAGATCAGTTGTTCTTCCATCAGTTGGGCCAGGTGAGCGTGATTGCGGTTCAGCGCCTTGCCGGAGAGGATAAAGTGACCGTGGATCAGGTCGGGTTTCAGCAAGTGTTCGCGAACCTGAGCGCGGGCACTGATGCCACCTGTGACCGCGGCAGCCAACGCCTGGGTTTGCAAGTAATCCCGTCCCGCTGAACCCACTTCTGTGAGTACCCCGTTGAACACCGGCATAGCAGCTTGCTCATTGGGCGCTAAATCCGGTAGATCCACAATCAGGCTTTCATACACGAGTCCGTTGGTACCGCGTACATAGTAGGTCAAGGGTAAATTGTCCAGGTTGTCACTTTTGCCTTTGATGACTTTGATTTCCCGAGGAATGTCCTCCTTAGTCACCTTGGGCAGAATATCCGGATCGTCCTGCTGAGCCTGACGCAACTTCAATGCATCGGCTTGAGCGATAATGGCATCTTTCTCTTCCGCTGTCATTTTTGCCTTTAGGGCAGCCAAGGCGTTTTTTTCCGCCGCTTCATCACGCGCGCGTTTATCCGGATCGGGTTCCATGACCAGACGGACCTTGTGGGGATTGCGCAGCAGCCAGCGTTCGATCCACTGGGGAATGAAGCGAGGATTCTTGACCTGCTCACGCAGCTTGTCCAGCGCCGGATCCAGATCCAGCAGGGCGACCAGATCGCCGCCATGTAAAGGTGCCGCCAGGGTACCCAACATCAGCGAAAGGCCGTAAGGATAACCATCACCGGTGATCTCCCGTTGCATCAGCTCCAACTGATGCAACATGGCCTCCACCATCTGTTGATCCACCCCCTGCTCGACCACCTCCTGCAATACGCCATCGATCAATGCTTCAATGGCATCGGCATGTTCTGCTTCACTGCCCTCCACACCAGCGACAAACACCATTTCGCGGGTGTCGTCTTCCAGGCCACACAAGGGGGAAGGCGCGGCCGCCAGATCAGTCTGCTCCAGCGCCTTGCGCAACGGAGAGGCTGAGTTATCCAACAGCACCATGGTCACCAAATTGGCCGTGAGCACCTCCATGGGATCGCGGTTCTCACCCAACAGCCAACCCACCACGATATGGGTCTTGTTGCGGGTGTCCGCTTCCTCTAGGGCGTAGGTTTCGCGGGTACGAACCGGCGCGATATAGCGCTTTTCCCGGTCAACCTTGGCCACAGGCACCCGGTCGGTAAAGCGGTGCAACACCCGTTTTTCAAAATTGGCCTGATGCTCAGCCGCCGGTATATCACCATAGGTCAAGAAAATGGCATTGCTGGGGTGATAGTGGGCCTTGTGGAAGGCCACCAACTGACGATGGGTCAGGTTGGGTATTTCCTGCGGATCTCCGCCGCTGTTGTAGTGATAGGTCGTGGTGGGAAAGATGGCCGCGGAGAAAGCCTGCCACAATGCCGCCGTCGGCGAACTCATGGCCCCTTTCATCTCGTTGTACACCACGCCTTTGCGCACCAGCTCACCATCGGGATCGTCCCAAGGCTCAAACTCCAACCGGTGGCCTTCCTGGGCGAAATCCAGCGGATGCAGATTGGGAAAAAAGGCCGCATCCAGATAGACTTCCAGCAAGTTCTGAAAGTCTTTTCTGTTTTCCGTGGCAAATGGATAGGCCGTCCAGTCGGCGGCGGTAAAGGCATTCATAAAAGAGTTCAGTGAGCGACGGATCATCATAAAAAAGGGGTCACGCACCGGAAATCTTTCCGATCCGCACAAAACCGTGTGCTCCAGAATATGGGCCACACCGGTACTGTCCATGGGTACCGTGCGGAAGGCCACCATGAATACATTGTGGGGATCGTCATTGTGCAGATGAAAGTGCTGAGCACCGGTCATGCGATGGCGGTATGCCTCAACGGTCAGGTTCAGACTGTCAATCCGCTGACTGCGAATGGCTTCAAAGGTAGCAAAAGCGTGCATAGTATCTCCTTGAAAGGCTTGCCGACTAAAACGGCACCCTTAAGGTGCCGTTGCAAACATGATCAAAAGATCGATTATTTGTCCGCTTCTTTGGTGGAGAGCTTGACCCGTCCTTGGCGGTCTATGTCGATGACTTTGACGCGCACCTGCTGGCCTTCTTGCAGGTAGTCGGATACATTTTCCACCCGCTCTTCCGCAATTTGAGAAATATGCACCAGCCCTTCACGCCCGGGCATATACTCCACAAAGGCACCGAAGTCGACGATTTTCTTGACCGTCCCGGCATAGGTGGCGCCGATTTCCGGCTCAGCAACAATTTCCTGAATCCGACGAATCACCTCGTTGGCGGATTCTTCATCAATGGCGGCAATACGCAACACGCCATTGTCCTGAATGTCGATGGTCGTGCCCGTCTCTTCTGTCAACGCCTTGATCACGGCGCCCCCTTTACCAATCACATCACGCACTTTTTCCGGATTGATTTTCAGGGTGGTGAACCGTGGCGCAGTCGGTGCCACCTCAGGGCGAGGCTCAGCAATGGTCTTGGCCATCTCGTTCAAGATATGCATCCGGCCTGTTTTTGCCTGCTCCAGGGCAATACGCATGATCTCTTCGGTAATGCCGTTGATCTTGATATCCATTTGTAGCGCTGTGACGCCCCGGGCGGTGCCCGCCACTTTGAAATCCATATCACCCAAGTGATCTTCATCGCCCAGAATATCCGAGAGTACTGCAAACTGGTCGCCTTCCTTGATCAAACCCATGGCAATGCCCGCCACCGGCGCCTTAATGGGTACGCCCGCATCCATCAGAGACATACTGGTGCCACACACCGTCGCCATGGAACTGGAGCCATTCGATTCGGTGATTTCCGATACTACGCGGATGGTATAAGGGAAAGCCTCTTCGGATGGCAACACCGCAGTCACCCCGCGCCGAGCCAGCATACCATGGCCAATTTCACGGCGCCCAGGCGCTCCCACACGGCCCGTCTCCCCTACTGAGAAGGGTGGAAAATTGTAGTGCAGCATGAACCGATCCTTGTACACCCCCCCCAGTTCATCGACCACTTTGGCATCCTGTTCGGTGCCTAAGGTAGTGATCACCAGTGCCTGGGTCTCTCCACGGGTAAACAGGGCCGAACCATGCACCTGGGGCAGCACACCCACTTCCGTGGTGATGGGACGAATGGTCTGGGTATCGCGGCCATCGATGCGCGGTTGACCGGACAGAATCCGGCCACGAACCAGCGCTTTCTCCAGATCGTGAAACAGCTTCTCGATCTCTTTTTCGTCATAGCCCTCAGGGTTTGCTTCGGTGGCGGCCAAGGCTGCGACTGCCTTGGCGCGTGCCGCAGCAACAGCATCCCGACGGGCCATTTTCTCAACGATGGAATAGGCCGCTTCCAGATCCTGCCACACCAGCGCACGGATCTTTTCCTTCAGTTCCCTGTTTTCAGCCGGTGGTTGCCAGTCCCATTTGGGTTTGCCATAAGCAGCGGCGAACTCACCGATGGCGTCAATAGCCACCTGCATCTGCTGATGGCCGAACATGACCGCGCCCAGCATCACCTCTTCAGGTAGTTCAGCCGCATCGGACTCCACCATTAACACCGCATCTTTTGTCCCGGCCACCGCCAGTTCCAGTTCACTTTCCTCCAGATCAAACGGGCTGGGATTGAGCAAATACTGACCATTGCGATAGCCCACAATGGCTGCACCAATCGGCCCATCAAAAGGGATGCCGGAAATAGCCAGAGCGGCTGACGCCCCCAGCATGGCTGGCACCTCCGTGCCTACCTCCGGGTCCAGCGCCAAAACGGTGATGATGATCTGCACCTCATGCATAAAGCCCTTGGGAAACAAGGGACGAATGGGACGGTCGATCAGCCGTGAGGTCAGGGTTTCAAACTCGCTGGGACGCCCTTCCCGCTTGAGAAACCCCCCGGGAATCTTGCCCGCGGCATAGGCCTTTTCCTGATAGTTAACCGTCAAGGGAAAGAAGTCCTGCCCTTCCTTCACCTCTTTGGCCGCTACAACGGTGGCCAGAACAGTGGTATCCCCCATCTTTAGCAATACTGCACCGTCTGCTTGACGGGCCATGCGGCCCGTTTCCATGGTGACGGTCAAATCGCCATATTGAAAGGTTTTGCTTTTGGCTTCAGGTCGCGCGTATTCGTTACTCATGGTTTTCCTTGCTCTTTTGCGTTTATTTCAACTTCCACGAGGCAAAAACCTGAATCCCGCAGCACGGCACGCCGCCCTGCGGGATTCAGGCTTGGGTTAATGCCTCGCACTTCAAGCTAACAATTATACGGAAAGTGGCATAAAAAAGGCCGCATTCGCGGCCTCAAGTATCCCGTCCGAACTGCTCATTACAGTTTGAAACGGCGTACCATCTCCCTGAGCTTGTCGGCCAGCTCTAACAGGCGGGTTGAACGTTTGGCATTCTCATCGGCCAGCTCGGAGATTTTTCCGGCCTGCTCATTGATGGCACCGATTTCATCCTTCACCTTAGTGACCACCTCTTTCTGGTTGACTGCATCCCGGGCGATATTGTTGTTTTCACCGGTAATGTCAGAAACCACCTCAACAATTTCATGCAGCGCCTCATTGACCCGGCGAGACTGCTCAACACTGTCTTCAGCCTTGGATTTGGCATTTTCCATAACCCGAACCGCCTGGGCGGTACCTTGTTGCAACCGTTGGATCATCTGCTCGATTTCAGCAACCGATGACTGGGTTCGGCTGGCGAGATTACGTACTTCATCGGCCACTACGGCAAAACCTCGACCATACTCTCCCGCCCGTGCTGCTTCAATTGCCGCATTCAATGCCAGCAAATTGGTTTGTTCGGCAATTTCCTGAATCACGGTCAAAATTTCATTAATCTGTTGACTGTCCTGGCGCAGACTGGAAATCACCTGGGCCGCTTCTTCCACCTCTCTGGCCAGGGCATTGATCGTTTCAATAGCCTGATGGACCACCTCTGCCCCTGCATGAGCCTTAGCATCGGCAGTATTTGCCCTTTGTGCTGCCAAGTTGGCCTTGTCTGCCACCTCTCGAGCAAAGGCCGTCATACTGGCAACATTGTCATTGACTACATCCAGGGATTTTTGCTCTTCTGAGATACCTTGAGAGATCAATTTACTATCTTTAAGGGTAACCTGCGCTGCTTCAGATAGAAAATCAGATTGACGGTAAATTTCGCGAATCATATTTTGAAGTTTCTGGCGCATATTTTCAATATGCCGGATAAATACACCGATCTCATCTTGCGTGGTAGCCCTAAATGGCTGACTTAAATCCCCTTGGGCAACGGTCTCAACAGCAGTCATAGCCGTTTGTAATGGCTGGAAAGCCCGATGAATCTGCCAGCGTAATATAAACAATCCCATAAGAATAAAGAACACAGACCCCCCCATAGCATATAGCCACTCCTGTGTAATTTCATTTTGCACCTCGGTGAAATCCTGAATAGTGACCATATCTCCCACACGCTCACCACCCTTGTTCAATAAGGGGGTTGTGATCCATTTCCAAGTTTGGGATCCAATATCAACGGTCTGCGCCATAACTTG
>DQVN01000010.1 GCA_015661715.1 Sulfurivirga caldicuralii | reverse complement strand
TGGCGGCTGCCAGGCGTGGTTGCAGTTGATGGCTGGTTGCCACCACCGCAGCGGTGATCATAGTGGGCATGGCCGCCTCCAGCAAAGTCGTCTGGGCTACCACCCCCTGCATCTCCAACAGCCGGATTAACCCCCATGCCAACAGGGGCATCAGCCCCATTTTCACCGCCATGCCAAAAGCAAAGGGGCCACCCAAACCTTCCGGCAAGCGTAAACGCAGTTGCAAGCCCACCGCCACCATGGCCACGGGCACCAATGTGTCCGCCAGACGGATCAAGTTGGTTTCCAACCACAGCGGCCACTCAAAACGCCAGGTGGCCAAGGTGAACAAAGCAGCGATCATGGGCGGGAAGGTAACCATTTTGTGCACCACCCGCCGCCAACTAAAATGCCCCTCCCCGGCATACAAAGCAGCGATAAAAGGCAGATACAGCACCACAGCCAGAAATGAACCGGCCTGGTCATAGACCAACGCATAGGGAATACTGGCTTCGCCCAATAAAGCCTGCAACATGGGAATACCCAGGAACGAGGTATTACCCAGCGGCACCAGCATCAACAGCGCCCCCACCGTATTGCGTGACCAGCCCAACAGGCGCCCTGCCGCCAGCACCAAAGCCGCCGTCAGCCCCAACAGCACCCAAGGCACCACCACCAGGCCGATCAGTTCACGGGAAAACTGAATCTGCGGCAGATAATGCACAATCACCGCCGGCAGCGCCACCCAGATGACCCAGGCATTGAGCACCTGCGGCGCCGTGCGGAATGCATGTACCCGTTGTAGGGCCAAGCCGATGAGGATGCACAGAGCCACCAGTGTCAGGTTTTCCATCTTCACCTCTGTGACAAAAAAGCCGCCCGAAGGCGGCTGGATCCCATGCAGGACGATTGGATTACTTGCGCTTTTTCGGCGCGATCAGATCCGTAATCGTCCCTTCCGCCATCTCAGCAGCGAAGGCAAAAGTCTCCGACAAGGTGGGATGGGGATGGATGGTCAAGCCAATATCCTGCATATCCGCCCCCATCTCGATGGCCAGCATGGCCTCGGCGATCAGCTCACCCGCATTGGGCCCCACGATGCCACAGCCCAGGATGCGATGCGTCTTAGCATCAAACAGCACCTTGGTCATGCCCTCGTCCCGCCCCAGGCTCAGACTGCGCCCCGAGGCCGCCCACGGGAAGACCCCCTTTTCATATTCGATGCCTTCGGCCTTGAGCGCCTCTTCCGTCTTGCCCGCCCAGGCCACCTCCGGATCCGTATAGGCCACAGAGGGAATTCCCATGGGCGTAAAGGCCGATGGCAATCCACAGATCACCTCTGCCGCCACCTTGCCCTCATGCACCGCCTTATGGGCCAACATAGGCTGGCCGACAATATCGCCGATGGCATAGATGTGGGGCACATTGGTACGCTGACGCGCATCTACCGGAATGAATCCTCGCTCATCTACGAATACCCCGGCTTTGTCCGCATCGATCAATTGACCATTGGGCGCACGCCCCACCGCCACCAGAATACGGTCGAAGGTATCGGTTTGCGGCACCTGCTCCCCCGCAAAGCTGACCACCAACCCATCCGGGGTGGCTTCTACCTGGGTCACCTTGGCGTTGAGATAGATATTTTCATACCGCTGCTGGATGCGCTTGAGCAATGGCCTGGTGATGTCCTTATCCGCGCCAGGTATCAGGGTATCGCCCAGTTCCACCACGGTGATTTTTGCCCCCAGGCTGTCGTACACCTGCGCCATTTCCAGACCAATAATGCCTCCACCGATGACCAGCATCCGCCGGGGCACTTCCGGCAGCGCCAAGGCATCGGTGGAATCCATCACCCGCGGATCGTCATGGGGAATAAACGGCAACTTGATGGGGCGGGAGCCCGCGGCAACAATGGCGTTGTCAAAAGCGATGGTTTTCTCCCCTCCTTGGGCCAACGCAACTTGCAGCGTATTGGCGCTGGTGAAACGGCCATAGCCGTGCACGATCTCCACTTTACGCTGCTTAGCCAAGGCCGCCAGCCCACTGGTCAGCTTATTGATAACACTCGCTTTGTAGGCGCGCAGCTTATCCAGATCGATCTCCGGCTCGGCAAATTTCAGGCCGTGTTCGGCCAGCTCACGGGTTTCGTTCAGAATAACCGACAGGTGCAACAGCGCCTTGGAAGGAATACAGCCCACATTCAGACACACCCCCCCAATAACCGGATAGCGCTCCACCAGCACCACCTTCTTGCCCAAATCGGCGGCGCGGAACGCGGCGGTATAGCCTCCGGGGCCGCCCCCCAATACCAGCACTTCCGCATGCATGTCCGCCTCGCCCGTAAAGGACGCAGCGGAAAGGGTCCCCCTGAAATTTTGTTCGCCCGTTTTCGCCTCCGTGGCAGAGGCGGTATTTTGTTGGCTTTCTGCAGCCGTTTCGGCTTCTGCTGCACTATTTTCGCCTTCGGCCAGCTCGATTTTGCCGATTACATCGCCGGTTGCGACCTTATCCCCCTCCTGAACAGTCAGCGCAATGATTTTCCCGCTGTAAGGCGATGGCACCTCCATGGTGGCCTTGTCGGATTCCAGGGTGATCAGCGGGTCGTCCACCGCCACCGTATCGCCCGCGGAAACGATCACCTCAATCACATCCACCTGATCGAAATCGCCAATATCCGGCAGGGTAATATCCACAATCTTGCTCATGTCACCCTCCTCACAAAATCAACTGGCGGATGTCGCTGAGATAGCGGGCGATGGTCTGAGTAAAGCGCACCCCTTCAGCCCCATCAATCACCCGATGGTCGTAACTGACGGAGAAGGGCAAAATCAACCGCGGCTCAAACTCGCTGCCATTCCACACCGGCTGCATCTTCGCCTTGGAAACCCCCATAATGCCCACCTCCGGGGCATTGACAATGGGGGTAAATTGGGTGCCGCCAATGCCGCCCAGGCTGGAGATGGTGAAGGTGCCTCCACTCATCTCTTTGGGCCCCAGCTTGCCCTCGCGGGCTTTCTGACTGATCTGCATCAATTCCTGCGACAGGTCAAAAATGCCTTTCTGATCCACATCCCGCACCACGGGCACCACCAACCCATTGGGCGTATCCACGGCAATGCCCAGGTTATAGTACTGCTTGATGATCAACTGCTCTCCATCTTCGGACAAAGAGGCATTCATATGGGGGAACTGCTTCAGCGCCGCCACCACCGCTTTCATAATGAACACCAGCGGCGTGATCTTCAGACCCTGCTTCTCCGCCTGGGCCTTCAGCCCCTTGCGGAAGGCCTCCAACTCAGTGATATCCGCCTCATCAAACTGGGTCACATGGGGCACATTGAGCCAGCAGGCGTGCAGGTGCTTGCCGGAAATCTTCTTGATGCGGGAAAGCGGCACCGTCTCCACCGGCCCAAACTGGCTGAAATCCGGCAGCTTGATCGGTGGAATTCCGGCACCGCTGGCCGGCGTCATGGTGGCTGCGCTCTGAATAATCCCCTTGACATACTTTTGCACATCTTCCTTGAGAATGCGGCCTTTCGGTCCGGTGCCGACAACCTGGCGCAAATCCACGCCCAACATGCGGGCGTAAGCACGCACGGCCGGGCTGGCGTGAAATTTGGCGCCCATGGACTGCGCATTGACCGGCTTTTGCTCAGATGACGCGGCAGTTGGCGCAGAAGCCGCCTCAGGCTGCCGTTGTGGCGCAGCCTGGGGTGTGGACACCGTCTCGGGTTGCGGCTGCGGGGCCGACTGGGCAACCGTCTCCTTAGGCGATGAGGTGTCAGAGACCGATTGGGCGGGTTCTGGCTCACCCGCACCGGCTTCAGCCTGCTCTATTTCGGCGATGGGATCGCCCTCTTTGACCGTGTCTCCCTCCTTGACCAGCATTTTCGTGATGGTGCCGGCATAGGGCGATGGCACCTCCATGGTGGCCTTGTCGGATTCCAGGGTGATCAGTGGGTCGTCCACCGCCACCGTATCGCCCTCATTCACCAGCACTTCGATCACATCCACCTGATCGAAGTCGCCAATATCCGGCAGGGTAATAGTCTTAATCGTCATAAGCCCGATTCCTTTTATCCCATGACAAACGGGCCGCAAACGCGGCCCGGCAGATTACAGATAGAGCGGATAGGTTTTATCCGCGTCAATGGCGTATTTATCCATGGCTTGCTTGACTACGGCGCGATCCACTTTGCCCTCATCGGCCAATGCCTTGAGTGCGGCCAGGGTAATGTAGTAGCGATTCACCTCAAAGTGGCGGCGCAACTTCTCCCGGGTGTCGGAGCGGCCAAAGCCATCGGTGCCCAATGTGATATAGGTACCAGGCACCCAGGCGCGGATCTTCTCTGGCAGGTCGCGAATATAATCGGTGGCCGCAATATAGGGGCCATCCACCTGCTCCAGTACCTGACGAACATAAGGCTGCTTCGGCGTATCCTCCGGGTGCAGCAGGTTCCAGCGTGCCACCTCTCTGCCCTCCCGTGCCAATAGATTGAAGCTGGGCGCGGAGAAGAGGTTGGCCGCCACGCCCCAGTCCTTTTCCAACAGCTCAGCAGCGGCCATGGCTTCGCGGAAGATGGTGCCGGAACCCATCAGGTTGACAGTGGGCTGATCTTTACTGGCTTCCGCCTTGCGGAACAGATAAAGCCCCTTGAGAATTCCCTCTTCTACACCTTCCGGCATGGGCGGATGGGCGTAATTCTCATTCATGGCGGTAATGTAGTAGAAGACATCTTCTTTGTCCTCATACATACGCTTGAGACCGTCACGGATGATCACCGCCATTTCATAGGCAAAGGTGGGATCGTAGCTGAGGCAGTTGGGCACCACATCATAAAACAGCAGGTTGTGGCCGTCGTCGTGCTGCAGGCCTTCGCCCTCCAGTGTCGTCCGTCCTGCGGTGGCGCCGATAAGGAAACCGCGGCAGCGCATGTCGCCCGCCGCCCAGACCAGATCGCCGATACGCTGGAAGCCGAACATGGAGTAGAAAATATAGAAAGGAATCATGCTGACGCCGTAGTTGGCATAGGCGGTGGCCGCGGCAATCCAATCGGACATGGCGCCCGCCTCGTTGATGCCCTCCTCCAGCACCTGGCCTTTCTTGGACTCTTTGTAGTAGGCGACCAGATCCTTGTCCACCGGCTCGTAGAGCTGGCCGGCCGGATCGTAAATACCGATCTGGCGGAACAGGCCTTCCATGCCGAAGGTGCGCGCTTCATCCGGAATAATGGGCACGATACGCTGTTTCAACTGCTTATCGCGCAGCAGTGTGGAGAGAATGCGCACAAAAGCCATGGTGGTGGAAATCTCCCGCTCACCCGTGCCCTGCAACAGCGCTTTGAATGTATCCAGCTCAGGCGCCGGCAGGGTGTCACATTCGGTCGTGCGGCTGGGCAGGTAACCACCCAGGGCCTCGCGGCGCTCGCGCATGTAGCGCATGATATCGGAATCTTCCGGCGGCCGATAGAACGGCACATCTTTCTCCAACTGCTCATCGGAGATAGGCACGGCAAAGCGGTCACGGAAGTACTTCAACCCTTCAATGTCCAGCTTTTTCTGCTGGTGGGTGGTATTGGCCGCCTCGCCATAGGGCCCCATGCCGTAACCCTTGACCGTCTTGGCCAGGATAACGGTAGGCAGATCGGATGCCATGGCAGCCTTATAGGCTGCATAGATCTTGCGCGGGCTGTGGCCACCACGGGTCAGACGGAAAATCTCATCATCGGTCCAGTCCTCGACCAGTTTGGCGGTTTCCGGATACTTGCCGAAGAAGTGCTGACGCACATAGGCGCCATCCTTGGCCTTGTAGGCCTGGTATTCACCATCGACCACTTCGCCCATGCGCTGCATCAGCTTACCGCTGGTGTCCTTGGCCAACAGTTGATCCCAGCCTGACCCCCAGATGACCTTGATCACATTCCACCCTGCCCCGCGGAAGAAAGCCTCCAGCTCTTGAATGATCTTGCCATTGCCGCGCACCGGCCCATCCAGACGCTGCAGGTTACAGTTGATGACAAAGATCAGATTGTTCAGCTTTTCACGGCTGGCCAGGTGAATAGCGCCACGGCTTTCCGGCTCGTCCATTTCACCGTCGCCTAAGAAGGCCCACACCTTACGCTGATCCGTCTTAGCCAAGCCCCGAGCATGCATGTATTTCATGAAACGGGCTTGATAGATGGCCATAATCGGCCCCAACCCCATGGAAACAGTAGGATACTGCCAGAAACCGGGCATCAGCCACGGATGGGGATAGGATGACAAACCATGACCATCCACCTCCTGGCGGAAATTTTGCAGATGCGCATCGTCCAGACGACCTTCCAGATAGGCGCGGGCGTACATGCCCGGGGCTGTGTGTCCTTGGAAGAAGACCATATCATGCCCCTGCTCCGCATTGGGGCCGCGGAAAAAGTGGTTAAAGCCCACCTCGTACAGGGTACAACTGGAGGCATAGGAAGCGATATGCCCTCCCACACCGGCGTGTTTATTGGCACGCACCACCATGGCCATGGCATTCCAGCGTAGAATGGCGCGCAGACGTTGCTCCAGCCTGAGATCGCCCGGGTATTTGGGCTGCTGCGCTACGGCAATGGTGTTGATATAAGGGGTATTGGCAGAATAAGGCGTATCAATGCCAAACTGGCGCGCCTTGGCAATCAGCGCATCGATCAGATGCTGGGCTTTTTCTGTGCCCTCAAATTCGACAACCGCTTCAAGTGCTTCCAGCCACTCTTGGGTTTCCTGGGGGTCATGGTCGATGAACTTATCGGTCATACGCATTCCTCACTGTTGGGGCACTTGTGGTGCCGCATTCTCTGAGCAAGCCGCCGTCACAGCCCGCTCGCAAAACCGGCGTATCTTACCATGGGCACCGACAGGGTAAAACGCCGCCTGCCTCATGGGTTCAACCAAAGCCGTTGCAAACAGGGCTCCAACTCTGTCAACGCCTGTTGATATACCGTACGCTTGAAATCCACCACTTCCTGTACCGGCACCCAGTAATCCACCCAGCGGTAGGATTCGAACTCCGGGGTACGGTGAGAGGTCAAGTCTATCGCGCTTTCAGGCGCCAGCAGGCCAAACATGAACCAGATCTGTTTCTGGCCCACACACACAGGGCGATTGCGACTACGGATCAAATATTTAGGCAGGTCATAGCGCAGCCAGTCATTGGTACGTCCCAAGACGCGTACATCGGCGGGCTTGAGCCCAACCTCTTCACGCAGCTCACGAAACGCCGCCTGCTGAGGCGTTTCATGGGCCTGAATCCCGCCCTGGGG
>DQVN01000109.1 GCA_015661715.1 Sulfurivirga caldicuralii | reverse complement strand
CCCGCCTTGACGATATCATTCTCCACCGCGCGGGCCAAACCGCAGACGGTACTGTCCTGCACCACCTCAGCCACCGCCAGCACCGCTTCAAAGTCCCCTGGACTGGCAGCGGGAAAGCCCGCTTCGATCACATCCACCCGCAGCTTTTCCAGTTGTTTGGCGATGCGCACCTTCTCTTCTTTAGTCATGGATGCGCCCGGGCTTTGCTCCCCATCGCGCAAGGTGGTGTCGAAAATAATCAAACGTTCTTTGTCGCTCATGGCTTCAATCTCTCTCTGCATTCGCTTCACTGTGGGGCGGTGTCGTGGTCTGCGCCGCCTCCGCCTTACGGGTACGCTGGTGTTCAAATCGTTCACGGGCTTGCGCCCGTAGTCGGCGGCGGATCTGCACCGCCCGCAGGGTGATCACCGGGCCAGACACCGCATAGGCCGCAAAAAAGCCCCACAACACCAGTGCCGGCTCAATGGTAATCACCACCAGCACCAATACCGCAGCCAGTAAGGCCACAAAGGGCACCTTATCTTTCAGGTTCAGCTCCTTACCACTGAGGTAACGCACATTACTGACCATCAACATGCCTGCCAACAACAACAGCAAAGCGCCGACGCCATAAACCCAACTGGCCTCCGCCAGGGCATAACTTTCATTGATCCACACCCAACCGGCCAATAACGCGGCCGCCGCCGGTGACGGCAACCCCTGAAAATAGCGTTTATCCACACTGGCCGCCTGCACATTGAATCGGGCCAGACGCAAAGCCGCCCCAGCGGTATAGACAAAGGCCGCCAGCCAGCCCAGTTTACCGAACTCACTCACCCCCCAACTGTAGAGCAGCAGCGCCGGCGCCAGGCCAAATGAAACCATATCCGCCAGGGAATCATATTCCGCGCCAAAAGCGCTGGTGCTGCCGGTCATGCGGGCAATGCGCCCATCCAGCCCGTCAAACACCATGGCGATAAAAATGGCCACCGCGCCTGCTTCAAACTGGCCGTTCATGCCCGCAATCACCGCATAAAACCCGGCAAACAAGGCGGCGGTGGTCATCAAATTGGGCAATAGATAGATGCCATGTTCAAAGCCTGGCTTTTTCATAGTCTTTATCAATCAAAAACGGATAATCGTTAAACGATATTTTAATGGGTTTGGGCCAGCCGTACCACCCCCGCCAAGGCCGCCTCAGCAGCCGCCTGACGCACGGCTGCTCTATCCCCGGCAAAATGAAAGCGTTCTGCCGTTACCTCATTCGGGCCCGCCCAAGCGATCCACACCGTCCCCACCGGCTTCTTCGGCGTACCGCCAGTCGGCCCGGCAATGCCGGAGATGGCCAGCGCCACCTGCGCCCCACTGCGGGCCAAAGCGCCAGCGGCCATCTCGCGAACCGTCTGCGCGCTCACCGCCCCATGCTGGCGCAAAGTCTCTTCACGCACATGGAGCCACGCCATTTTGGCACGGTTGTCATAGGTGACAAACCCGCCGAAAAACCAGCGGCTGCTGCCGGGCATGTCCGTGCAGCGGCTGGCCACCAATCCGCCGGTGCACGACTCCGCCGTCACCAACATCCACCGCCTGGCCAATAATACCTCTGCCACCTGTTCAATCGATCCCGTCCTGTCCATTGCAATCCTCCAGAGCGTCTTTTAGCATATCACGCTTCCCACCGTAGTGATGCAATGCCATGACCCAGGATCTCAGCCAGCATACGCCCATGATGCAGCAGTATCTGCGCATCAAGGCGCAGTATCCGCACCATTTGCTGTTCTACCGCATGGGCGACTTCTATGAACTCTTCTATGAAGATGCGGAAAAAGCCGCGGCATTGCTGGATATTGCCCTAACCAAACGGGGCAAGTCTGCCGGTGAACCCATCCCCATGGCCGGCGTGCCTTACCACAGCGCAGAAAGCTACCTGGCCAAGCTGGTCAAGGCAGGCGAGTCGGTGGCCATTTGTGAACAGGTGGGCGACCCCGCCACCAGCAAAGGGCCGGTGGAGCGCAAAGTGGTGCGTATCGTCACCCCGGGCACCCTGACGGAAGAAAGCCTGCTGGAGGCTCACCGCGACAATCTGCTGGCCTCAGCCTATCCCTATAAAAAACGATGGGGGCTGGCCTGGCTGGATGTGGCCAGCGGTCGCTTTGAAGGGTGCGAATGCGAGGATCTGGCCCAGCTCAAAACGGAACTGGCCCGCCTGCAGCCGGCGGAACTGCTGCTGCCGGAAGGCACCGACCCAAATCTCATCCCTAACGGACACATCACCCATCTGCCCGCATGGCACTTCGAGCCGGAGGGCGGACGCAAAAAACTGCTGGCGCAACTTAAGGTGCAGGACTTGAGCGCGTTCGGATTGACGGATGCGCCCGCACTGCAAGGGGCTGTGGGGGCTCTGCTCTATTACGCCCAATCCATGCTGCAGCATGACCTGACCCACCTGTTGGGCTTCCGCCGCCTTCACCTGGATGAGACCCTGGTGCTGGACGCCATCAGCCGCCGCAATCTGGAGATTGTGGAAAACCTGCGTGGCGGCGAGGCCCATACCCTGGCCGCCATTCTCAATACCTGCCGCACCCCCATGGGCACCCGCCTGCTCAAGCGCTGGTTGAGCCAGCCGCTGCGCAACCGGGATCGCATCAATGCCCGTCACAACGCCATTGAGGCCCTGTTGGACGACTGGCGTTATGAATCGGTGCGCGATACCCTCAAGCCCATTGGTGATATTGAACGCATCCTCTCCCGTGTCGCCCTGTATGCAGCCCGCCCCCGGGATCTGGTGCAATTGGGCACCGCCCTGGCACAACTGCCACAGGTACAGCCGCTGCTGACGCATCCCGCCTTGGAGCATCTTGCCGCAGCGCTACAGCCCCAGCCGGAGTTGGCAGACCTGCTGGCCCGCGCTATTGTGGACAACCCCCCAATACTGATCCGCGACGGC
This sequence comes from Sulfurivirga caldicuralii, assembly GCA_015661715.1. Classification (GTDB taxonomy): domain Bacteria; phylum Pseudomonadota; class Gammaproteobacteria; order Thiomicrospirales; family Thiomicrospiraceae; genus Sulfurivirga; species Sulfurivirga caldicuralii_A. The sequence continues at coordinate 9,662 of DQVN01000109.1, read as the reverse complement.
GGCGTCATCGCCCCGGGCTTCGATGCCGAACTGGATGCCCTGCGCCGCCTACGGGATGAAGCCGGCACCTTTCTGCTGGACATGGAGCAACGGCAAAAGGAGTTAACCGGCATTCCCACCCTGAAAGTGGGCTACAACAAGGTGCATGGCTACTATATTGAGGTGTCCAAATCCTACGCTGATCAGGTGCCGGCGCAATATGTGCGCCGCCAGACGCTCAAGAATGCCGAACGCTATATCACCCCCGAACTCAAAGCCTTTGAGGATAAGATCCTCTCCGCCGGTGAAAAGGCCCTGGCGCGGGAAAAACAGCTCTACCAGCAGTTGCTGGCGCAACTCAACGACCAGCTTGCGCCGCTGCAGCGGATGGCCCAGGCCCTGGCCGAGGTGGATGTGCTCGCCACATTGGCGGAACGGGCGCAAAGCCTGAACCTGACCCGCCCGACCCTGACGGATAGCCGGGGCATCCATATCGTGCAGGGCCGCCATCTCACGGTGGAAGCGCTGAGCAGCGAACCCTTCATCGCCAATGACACCGACCTGCGCACCCAGACCATGCAGATCATCACCGGCCCCAATATGGGCGGCAAATCCACCTATATGCGCCAGACGGCCCTGATCGTGCTCATGGCCCATGCCGGCTGTTTTGTCCCCGCCCAGTCTGCGCACATCGGCCCGGTGGATCGCATCTTCACCCGTATCGGCGCATCCGATGATCTGACCGCCGGGCGTTCCACTTTCATGGTGGAGATGAGCGAGACAGCCAATATCCTCCACCACGCCACCGAAGACTCCCTGGTGCTGCTGGACGAAATCGGACGCGGCACCTCCACCTTTGACGGCCTGGCCCTGGCATGGGCCGTGGCAGAGCACATGGCCCGCAAGCTGCGCGCCTACACTTTGTTCGCCACCCACTATTTTGAACTGACCCAATTGGCCGACCAGCTGGACAATGTGGCCAATGTACACTTAGACGCGGTGGAGCATGGTGATCAGATCGTCTTTCTGCACCAGGTCAAACCGGGGCCGGCCTCGCAAAGCTACGGCTTGCAGGTGGCCGCCCTGGCGGGTGTGCCCCGCAGCGTGATCGCCCGGGCACGCAAGAAGCTGGCACAACTGGAAAAACACGCTTTTCAACCCGAGGCAACCCAGTCGCAACTGGCCCTGTTTGAAAACGCCCAACCCGACCCTATATTAGCATTCATTGATACACTGGAACCCGACAGCCTGACGCCGCGTCAGGCACTGGAGATCGTTTACCAACTCAAGGAGATGCGCGATGGCCAACAGTGAATTCATCATTGATGTGACCCAGGACAACTTTCAACAGGTGGTCATTGAAGGCTCCAATGCTCAACCGGTACTGGTGGACTTCTGGGCCCCCTGGTGCGGCCCCTGCCGCATGGTCATGCCGATGCTGGAAAAGCTGGCCAACGAGCTGGCCGGCCAATTCGTGCTCGCCAAGGTCAATATCGACGAACAGCAGCAACTGGCCCTGCAGTATGGTGTGCGCTCCGTGCCCACCTTCAAGCTGTTCAAAGGCGGCCAGGTGGTGGGCGAGCTGATGGGCGCCCAACCGGAAAGCGCCTTCCGCCAACTGTTGGAACCCCATCTGGTGCGCGCCTCCGATGAGCTGCGCCAACAGGCGCTGGCCGCCTTCCGCGCCGGACAGACAGAGCAGGCCATCGGCCTGCTCAAAGAAGCCGCCGCCCAAGACCCGCAAAACACGCGTATTCATCTGGATCTGGTCAATCTCTATCTGAAAACCGGGCAGATCCAAGCCGCCGCCGAACTGTACAACAGCTTGCCACAGGCGGTGCGCGACAGTGAGGCGGGCAAGCCATTGGGGCTGATTCTCAAATTCGCCAAAACCGCACAATCCGCAGGCCCTGTGGAAACTGTTGAGCAGAAACTTCAGGAAGACCCCAACAATCCGACGCTGCTGGTGGCTTTGGCGGCCCATCGACTGCTCCAGCAGGACTATGAAGGCGCATTGTCAACCTTTATCAAGGCCCTGACCCCCGATGTCAATGTGATGGACGGCAAAATCAAAGCGCTGCTGCTGGAGGTGTTTGACATCCTGGACAAGGAAGCCCCGGAGCTGGTCAAACAATATCGCCGCCGCCTGCAGATGCTTATGTTCTAAACCGCAAAACCCCGGATTATGCCGGGGTTTTGCGCGTCCACACCTGGATGAAATACGGCCAGGGATGGCGTTCATCCTGCGGATGATAGGCTTCCGCCTGCAACTGCCAAGCATCCCGATCCCATTCGGGAAACCAGGTATCCGCACCCTCGATCTCAGTTTCCACCCGCGTCAAATAGAGCCGGTCGGCCTGCGGCAAGGCCTGCGCATAGATCTGCCCCCCACCGATGACCATCACCTCATCATGCAACTGCGCGCCCCGGGCCAGTGCCGCCGCCAGGGTATCGAACACCTCTACCCGATCCGCGGGCAACCCCCTGCGGGTGACCACCAGATTAGGCCGTCCCGGCAGCGGCCGACAGCCGAGCGATGCAAAGGTTTTGCGCCCCATCACCACCGGTTTGCCCAGCGTGAGGCGTTTGAAATGCTGCAGATCATCAGGCAGATGCCAGGGCATGGCATTGCCTCGCCCAATGGCACCCTGACGATCCAAGGCGGCAATCAGACTGATCACACCGCCACCTCCGCCTTGATGTGCGGATGAGGGTGGTAATCCACGATTTCAAAGTCCTCGAAGCGATAGGCAAAAATATGCTCTGGCTTGCGCTTGATCCGCAGTTTGGGCAGAGGACGGGGCTGGCGCGTCAATTGCAACCTGGCCTGCTCAAGGGTGTTGTGATACAGGTGCACATCCCCGCCTGTCCAGATCAGCTCCCCCGGTTCATAGCCGGTTTGCTGCGCCACCATATGCAGCAGCAGCGCATAGCTGGCGATATTGAACGGCACCCCCAGAAAGGTATCCGCACTGCGCTGATACAGCTGCAGCGACACCCGCCCATTGGCCACATAAAACTGAAAAAACGCATGGCAGGCCGCCAGCGCCATCTTGCCCCGCCGAACATTCTCCTGAGGCGAGAGGCGTTCATCGGGCAGATCCGCCGGATTCCAGGCGGTCACGATCATTCGCCGACTATCCGGGTTGTGTTTCAAAGTGTCAATCACCTCGCTGATCTGATCGATCTCCTCCCCATAGGGCGTCTGCCAGGCGCGCCACTGCTTGCCATACAGCGGCCCCAGCTCCCCGTCTTCCGTAGCCCACTCATCCCAGATGGTCACCCCATGTTCATGCAGATAGCGAATATTGGTATCCCCACGCAAAAACCACAGCAGCTCATGGATAATCGAGCGGATATGCAGCTTCTTCGTTGTCAACAGCGGAAAGCCATCGGCCAGGTCGAAGCGCATTTGATAGCCGAACACCGAACGGGTACCCACCCCGGTGCGATCCTGCTTATCCACCCCATGATCCAGAATATGCTGCAACAGATCCAGATACTGCCTCATGTCCTTCTCCTTACCAAGCCCTCACCCCCTGATGGTGCCGCCGCGCCCACCACCACAACACAATACCCGCCACAATCATCGGAAGACTGAGCACCTGTCCCATGGTCAACCAGCCCCACGCCAGATACCCCAACTGCGGATCCGGCATACGCCAGAACTCGACGATAAAACGGAACAGCCCATAACCGGCCAGAAACACGCCGGTCAGAGTGCCAGCCGGCGGCCTATAACGGGCATAGACATTCAGCACCACAAACAGCACCAACCCTTCCAGCAGCGCCTCCAGCAGTTGCGTCGGATACCTGGCCACCAGTTGCTGCACCGCCGGGTCATACACCCACATGGCAAAAGGGCTGTCCGGCGGCGCCTGACGCCCCCACAGCTCGTTGTTGATAAAGTTGCCGATGCGTCCCGCCAGCAAACCCAAAGGCACCAGCGGCGCGATAAAATCGCCAATCACCAGAAGCGGCAGGCCGTATTTGCGCTGAAACAACCAGATGGCCGCCGCCACCCCCAAAAGCCCACCATGAAACGACATGCCCCCTTGCCAGACGGCAAAAATCTCCAGTGGATGCTGCAGATAATAACCGGGCTGGTAAAACAGCACATAGCCCAGACGTCCGCCCACAATCACGCCAACGGCCACATAAAACAGCAAATCATCCACCTGATCGGCACGCCAGATGGTCGAATGGCGGGCACGCAGCCGCGCGATCCACCAACCAAGCCCCAGGCCGATCAGATACATCAGCCCATACCAGCGCACCTGAAAAAAACCCAAATCCAGCGCCACCGGATCAAAGGTGGGATAGTTCATACCGCCTCATTTGCTCTGAATAGGAAAAGGTTTATTGTAGGCCATCGGCAACGCAATTCCCCACCCTTTTCAGCCCGGCACGGCGGCGAAAAAACGCGCCGGTAACTTTTAGGGAGACCCCCCCATGGCGCTTACAGCGGCTGGCGTATAATATTGCGTTTTCCAATCACCCAACAGGCGCCCATGCTGGATAAGATCACCATTCGCGGAGCACGCACCCACAACCTGAAAAACATCGACCTGACGCTCCCGCGGGATAAGCTGATCGTTATTACCGGCCTCTCCGGCTCCGGCAAGTCTTCTCTGGCCTTCGACACCATCTACGCCGAAGGACAACGCCGCTATGTGGAGAGCCTATCCGCCTACGCACGTCAGTTTCTGTCGGTGATGGACAAACCGGATGTGGACCATATCGAGGGCCTGTCCCCCGCCATCTCCATCGAACAGAAATCCACCAGCCACAACCCCCGTTCCACCGTGGGCACGGTAACAGAGATCTATGACTACCTGCGCCTGCTCTATGCCCGCGCCGGCACCCCCCGCTGTCCACAACATGGCTGCGACCTGGAAGCCCAGACCGTCAGCCAGATGGTGGATGCCACCCTGTCCCTGCCGCAAGGCACCAAAGCCCTGTTGCTGGCGCCGGTGGTGCGGGGCCGCAAAGGTGCGCACCAACAACTGCTGGCCGAATTGGCGGCGCAAGGTTTTCTGCGCGCCCGTATCGACGGTGAGGTGCTGGAGCTGAGCCCCACGCCGACGCTGGAGAAACAGCGCAAGCACACCATCGAAGTGGTGGTGGACCGCTTCAAAGTGCGTGACGAGCTGGCTCAACGCCTGGCCGAATCCTTTGAAACCGCCCTGCGTCTTTCCGGCGGCACGGCCATGGTGGTGCCCATGGAAGCCGACGCCTTTGAGACATTGATCTTTTCCGAACACTATGCCTGTCCCCACTGTGGTTATGCCGTGGCCGAGCTGGAGCCGCGTATTTTTTCCTTCAACAACCCCCAGGGGGCCTGCCCCAGTTGCGACGGCTTAGGCCAGACGGAGCGTTTCGACCCCAACCGGGTGGTGGTGCATCCTGAGCTGAGCCTGGCCGGCGGCGCCATCCGCGGTTGGGATCGCCGCCACAAGTACTACTACGACATCCTCAAAGCCGTGGCCGATCACTATGGCTTTGATATGGAAACCCCGTGGCAGGAACTGGACGCCCGTTTCCAGCAGATCGTCCTCTACGGCTCAGGCGAGGAAAAACTGCCCCTGCCCCATGGCCGCTATGCGGATATCCGCCGTTTTGAGGGCGTAATTCCCAATATGGAGCGCCGCTATCAGGAGAGTACCAGCCAGAGCGTGCGCGAGGAGCTGAACAAGTACCGCATCACCACCCCCTGTCCCGACTGTGGTGGCGCCCGCCTCAACTGCAACGCACGCCATGTCTATGTGGCCGGCATCAGCCTGCCCGAACTGACCGCCCGGCCGGTGGGTGAACTGCTGGACTTTTTCAACCAATTGCAACTGTCCGGCGCCAAGGCGCAGATCGCCGACAAAGTCATCAAAGAAATCCGCGCCCGGCTGCAGTTTCTGGTCAATGTGGGGCTGGACTATCTCACCTTAGACCGCGCCGCCGACACCCTCTCCGGCGGCGAGGCGCAGCGCATTCGCCTGGCCAGCCAGATCGGCGCCGGCCTGGTAGGCGTCATGTATGTGCTGGATGAGCCATCCATAGGCCTGCATCAGCGGGACAATGACCGTCTGCTGGCCACCCTGACCCAGCTGCGTGATCTGGGCAATACCGTCATTGTGGTAGAGCATGACGAAGACGCCATCCGCGCCGCCGACCATGTGGTGGACATCGGCCCAGGTGCCGGCGTCCATGGCGGGCGCATCATGGCCCAGGGCACCCCGGAGGAGGTGGCCGCCACCGCCTCTTCCCTCACCGGCCAATACCTCTCCGGCCAGCGCCGTATCCGCGTACCGGACAAGCGCCATACCCCCGATGATCGGTGGCTGAAAATCACCCAAGCCTGCGGCAATAACCTCAAAAAGGTGGATGTACACATACCTGTGGGCCTGTTCACCTGTATTACCGGTGTCTCCGGCTCCGGCAAATCCACCCTGATCAACGAAACCCTGTATAAGGTAGCGGCCAATGCGCTCAATGGCGCTGCGCTGACCCCGGCGCCCCACAAAGGTGTCAGCGGGTTGGAACATTTCGACAAGGTGGTCAATATCGACCAAAGCCCCATCGGGCGCACCCCCCGCTCCAATCCGGCCACCTACACCGGACTGTTCACTCCCATCCGCGAGCTGTTCGCTGCCGTACCGGAAGCCCGAGCCCGCGGCTATACCCCGGGGCGTTTCAGCTTCAATGTCAAAGGCGGACGCTGCGAGGCCTGTCAGGGAGACGGCCTGATCAAGGTGGAGATGCACTTTCTCCCGGATGTCTATGTGCCCTGTGATGTGTGCGGCGGCGCACGCTACAACCGCGAAACCCTGCAAATTCGCTACAAGGGCAAAACCATCGCCGATGTGCTGGAGATGACCGTCGAAGACGCCCGCGCCTTTTTCGACAATATCCCCGTACTCGCACGCAAGCTGCAGACGCTGATGGATGTGGGGTTGGGCTATATCCGCCTGGGCCAGAGCGCCACCACCCTCTCCGGCGGCGAGGCGCAACGGGTCAAGCTGGCGCGGGAACTGTCCAAGCGCAGCACGGGCCGCACCCTCTATATTCTCGATGAACCCACCACCGGCCTGCACTTTTATGACATTGAGCAACTGCTCAGTGTCCTGTTCACCCTGCGGGATCAGGGCAATACCATCGTGGTCATCGAGCACAATCTGGATGTGATCAAAACCGCCGACTGGATCATCGACTTAGGGCCGGAAGGTGGCCAGGGCGGTGGCGAAATCATCGCCACCGGCACGCCGGAAACAGTGGCGGACACCCCCGGCTCCTATACGGGCCATTACCTCAAACCCTTGCTCACAAGATAACCCCGCAGACGGCGCTATTTTCCCGCCGCCCCACGGCCCCGTTGCCACTCTTGACACCAGTAAATCCGAAATTGTTCACCCAGCGCCCGCCCCTGCCAGGAGACCGGCCACTGCTGCAGCAGACGACATCGAGCAAATAGCCGGTCGCCATCCGCCGGCGTCTGACGATCATTGAAATAGGTATGCCACAATACCACCCCATCACTACCCCAGTGCGGACGCTGAAACCAGAAATCAAATTGAGTACGCTTGCCATCCGCCGTAAACACAGCAGGATCATGGCCATGGCGCAGATACCAGGCAGGGCGGCTGACCAACGACCAGTTGCCGGCAAATTTATACACCTTCTCCCCTTGCTGCTGCAGCCGTTGCTGCCAGGTCGCCAACTGCACGCTGGCCTGGCGCCAACCGGCCACTTCCAGCAGCGGATTGGGGGCCTTAAACGGCCAGGCGGCGCCCAGCAATAACGCCAGCACCCCCACCCAGACACCCCCCCCAGCATGCCATGAAGCCACAGCACCCAGCGATGCCGGGCCAACCACCAGCCCAGCGCTGGCAGCAGCAACCACCAGCCCAGCCCCGTCCAGTGGGGCAAAATGGGTTCATGACCTGCGCTCCAGGCAAACAGCACCAGCACCGGCAGCGCAAACAACAGACTAAAACGCACCCCCTCAGGCAAAGTGCGCCAGCGGAACAGCGCCCACCCGATCAGCGCCATGCCCGCCACATAGATCACCGGCCCGTAGGCGCCCAACTGCCGCCCCTGACTGATGGCAAACCGTTCAAACGACCATGTCTGATGACGGGTGCCATGGTGCAACTGATACAGAAACGAAGCCCAGTCATGCTGCGCATTCCACCACAGCACCGGGCTCAACAGCACCAGCGCGATTCCGGCGCCCACCCACATTCCCGGCTGTTTCAACCAACCCCAGCGACCATACACCGCCACCACCAGCAGCAAGCTCACCACCAAGGTGATGGCAGTATATTTGGACAGCCCCGCCAACCCCAGCAACACGCCCAAGATCCAGGGCCGTGGCAGCCGCTCACTGTGCCGGTGATGCCATAAATACCCCATCAACAGCAGGCTAAGCAGCAACAGAGGCGTATCCGGCAAGGGCGTCAAGGTCAGCCCATGCAGCAGCGGACTGAACAGGGCGAGAAACAGCACCCAACCCCCCACATAAGCCGTGTCGGGAAACAGCCGCTCACTGGTACGCACCAGCGACCACAGGCTCACCAGCCCAATGGCAATGGCCGGCAGACGCACCGCCCAGTCCCCATCCAGACCCTGCACAAACGGTGCTTCAAGCCAGCCGATTAACGGCGGGTGATCATAATAGCTCCAGTCCAGATACCAACCATAAAGGGCGTAATGGGCCTCATCCACCCCCAAAGGCAACAGAACATTGAGCCACAGGTGAAACCCCAGCACACAGGCCAGCAAAAACAGCAAAGGATATCGTGCGATCATGGCAGGCATTGTAAAGGAAACGGCCAGAGAATAATGGCCGTAGCAAGGTGGCAGCGACTTCATATCGGCACCATCACAGCCTATCCCACATCGACCGCCGCCCGACAAACCAGACCGCTAGCGCACAAAAAATCTCAAAGCAGACCTTGCTTGCCTATGCCCTTGTTGCGCAGCCTTGCGCAACCACCGTGCCGCCTCAACTTTATCCTGGGGCACACCCAAGCCAATAGCGTACATAATACCCAGGTTATACTGAGCCTTGGCATACCCCGCATCAGCGGCTTTGCGATACCATTTGAGCGCCTTGGCCAGATCTCGACGCACACCCCAGCCATTTTCATACATAATGCCAAGGTTGTTTTGGGCAGCAACATGCCCCGCCTCAGCCGCCTTGTGATACCACCGCGCCGCTACTGCAGGATCCCGACGCACCCCTTCACCCTTGGCATACATCAACCCAAGTTTGAACTGGGCCTCGACATGACCCTGCTCAGCCAAAGGGCGCCATACTCGTAACGCTTCACTGTAATCTCCGCGCTGATAAGCGCTGAGCCCCTTATCAAATGAATTGGCGAATGCCGGCAGTGGCGATAAAACACTAAAGACAAGCAAAACAGCAGACAAACTTTTTCTGAACGGGCACATCAAGATCGACCTGTGTCGTGGTGACCATTGGAAAATGATAACCTATGTAACCCTCCCCAAAAATAGAGCCATGAACAACTGGAGATTCTTTGATAATGGGATCAACAGAAAAGGAGAATCTCCCATGCGCAAATCACGCTTTAGCGGACAGAAGAACGTTTGCATCCTCAAGGAAGTTGAAGCGGGCAGAACAGTCTGGGATGTATGCCGGGAATACGCTATTGCCGAGAGCACCTACT
>DQVN01000087.1 GCA_015661715.1 Sulfurivirga caldicuralii | reverse complement strand
CCAACCACTCATCAATGGGATCATACATCAGCAGCACTTCAATGCCCTGTTTCCGCAACCGCTCCAGGTGCGGGCTGTTTTTCGCCGCTGAGAAGTTGTCGGCCACAATGTAGTAAATAGCCTGCTGATCCGGCTGCATGCGGCCAATGTAATCATCCAGGCTGGTACGCTGCGCCGCTTGATCATCATGGGTGGAGGCGAAACGTAGCAGTTTGGCGATCTTGTCACGGTTGGCGCCATCCTCCACCACCCCTTCTTTGAGCACATTACCGAAGTGATCCCAGAAAGTGGCGTATTTGTCCGTATCCGTCTGCGCCAGCTTTTGCAGATGTTCCAGAATACGCTTGGTCGAGGCGCTGCGGATTTTACGCACCACCTGGTTGTCTTGCAGCAGCTCGCGGGAGACATTCAGCGGCAAGTCATCAGAGTCGATGATGCCGCGCACAAAGCGCAAATACGCCGGCAGCAAATGCTCGGCATCGTCCATAATAAAGACGCGCTTGACATACAGTTTAACCCCATAACGCCGCGTCCGATCATACAGATCGAAGGGCGGCACCTGCGGAATATAGAACAGGCTGGTATATTCCAGCGTTCCCTCCACCCGGTTGTGCAGCCAGGTCAGCGGGTCTTCAAAGTCATGGAAAGTCTGCTTGTAGAAGTTGATGTAGTCCTCGTCCTTCAACTTGGATTTGGGTTCCAGCCATAAGGCGGTCGCCTTGTTGACCTGCTCCCACTCATCCAGCATGACCGTTTCCCCATCCTTGATTTCTTCCTTGGGCATAAAGATGGGAAAACTGATATGGTCGGAATACTGGCGGATGATCTGGCGCAGCTTATGCCCGTCCAGATATTCCTCCGCATCCCCTTTCAGATGCAGGGTAATGCGTGTCCCCTTCTCCGCCTTATCAATGGTTTCCAGGCTGTATTCACCCTTGCCTTCGGAGACCCAACGCACCCCCTCGGCTGCAGGCCGACCGGCACGGCGTGTTTCCAGCGTCACCTTGTCCGCCACAATGAAGGCAGAATAAAAGCCCACGCCAAACTGCCCGATCAGGGCGCTGTCCTTCTTTGCATCTCCCGTCAGTTGGGACAGGAACTGCTTGGTACCGGAATGGGCGATGGTGCCGATGTTTTCAATCACCTCATCCCGACTCATGCCGATACCATTGTCCTCAATGGTGATGGTTTTGCCCGCCTTGTCGTAGCGGATGCGAATGCGCAACGTTTGATCGCCTTCATAGAGGCTGTCATCGGAGATGGCGGCAAAGCGCAGCTTATCCAGCGCATCCGACGCATTGGAAATCAGCTCGCGCAGGAAGATATCCCGGTTGGAATAGAGGGCATTGATCACTAGATGCAGTAACTGATCCACTTCCGTTTGAAAACGATGGGTCTCGACCTGTGACATGACTTCCTCCTGTAATGGGTCAACAGCTTTGTATGGGCATACTACGGCATCTTTACAAGGGGGTCCCCGATTTTTTCAGGGCAGATTTGAGCCCGCCACCCTGTCAGCGGCGTGACTGAAAAAAGGCCTTCAGGCGTGCCTGGGCCGCTTCAGCCAATACACCTGAGGTAATGGCCAAACGATGATTTAACAGTGGAGAACGGCATAAGTTAAACAGAGAGCCGCAAGCCCCGGCCCGAGGATCCGTCGCCGCAAACACCAGGCGTGATACCCGGGCATGCACCAGCGCCCCCGCGCACATGGGACAAGGCTCCAGGGTGACATAAAGGGTGGTATCCAGCAGGCGGTAGTTGCACAGCACCTGCCCGGCGGCACGCAGCGCCATCACCTCCGCATGGGCCGAAGGATCATGGCGGGCAATGACGCAATTCCAGCCACAGGCAATGCGCCGCCGCCCCTGAACCAAGACAGCGCCCACCGGCACCTCACCCTGTTGCGCCGCATAATCGGCCAGCGCCAGCGCCTGCTTCATCCAGAATATATCGGCCTGTCGTCCAGACAAATCTGCCGGACAGGTGTCCGGCAGATCCACAGGGCATTTACTCCCACTCAATGGTGGCGGGGGGCTTACTGGAGATGTCATACACCACACGGGAGATGCGCGGGATTTCATTGATGATCCGCGATGAAACCTGCTCCAAAAATGTATAGGGCAGGTGCGCCCATCGGGCGGTCATGAAATCCACCGTTTCCACCGCCCGCAAGGCAATGACATAATCGTAACGGCGGGCATCGCCCACCACGCCGACGGATTTGACCGGCAGAAAGACCGCAAAAGCTTGAGATACCTTGTCGTACAGCCCCGCTTCTCGCAGCGCCTCAATAAAGATGTGATCGGCCAGACGCAAAATATCGGCATACTCTTTTTTCACTTCTCCCAGAATGCGTACCCCCAGCCCCGGCCCGGGGAAAGGATGGCGGTAAACCATCTCATAGGGCAACCCTAACTCCAGGCCCAGCTTACGCACCTCATCCTTGAATAGCTCACGCAGCGGTTCCAGCAGCTCCAGCGCCATCTCCTCCGGCAGCCCCCCCACATTGTGATGGGATTTGATCACCTTAGCTTTACCCGTCTTTGAACCAGCCGACTCGATCACATCCGGATAGATGGTGCCTTGGGCTAGCCACTTCACATTGGTGAGCTTGCTGGCCTCCTCGTCGAACACTTCAATAAACGTGTGCCCGATGATCTTGCGCTTCTGCTCAGGATCCGTCACCCCCTCGAGACGCTTGAAGAAGCGATCCCGGGCATCCACCCGAATGACCCGAATCCCCATATTGCGGGCAAACATGGCCATCACCTGATCACCTTCCTGATAGCGCAACAAGCCATGATCCACGAACACACAGGTCAACTGATCGCCAATGGCCTTATGCAACAGCGCCGCCACCACCGATGAATCCACGCCGCCGGATAGCCCCAGCAGCACCTCATCCTCGCCCACCTGCTGGCGAATGCGCTCGATACTGTCTTCAATGATATTGGCCGTGGTCCATAACTTCTTACAACCACAGATCTCTACCACAAAGCGCGCCAGAATACGCTGGCCCTGCTTGGTATGGGTCACTTCCGGGTGAAACTGCACCCCGTACCAGTGCTTCTCCACCTGGGCCATCCCGGCGATGGGGCAGCTCTCATTGCTGGCCATCAGGATAAAGCCCTCCGGCATCTCCGCCACCCGATCACCGTGGGACATCCACACATCCAGAATGCCGTATCCCTCTGGCGTCACATGATCCTCGATATCCCGCAGCAAGGGCGTGTGGCCGTGGGCGCGCACCTGGGCAAAGCCATATTCATGGGTATCGGCGTGGATCACCTGCCCCCCCAACTGCTCGGCCATGGTCTGCATGCCATAGCAGATGCCCAGCACCGGCACACCCAGCTCAAATACTGCATCCGGCGCCCGAGGGGCATCGTCACCCGTGGCACTCTCCGGCCCGCCGGAGAGGATTATCCCCTTGGCGCCATAGCTGCGCACAAACGCATCACCAATGTCCCAAGGCACGATTTCGCAGTAAACGCCGATTTCGCGAATCCGACGCCCGATCAGTTGGGTGTACTGGGAACCGAAGTCCAGAATGAGAATCTTATCCTGATGAATGTCCTGCATACATTGCCCTCAAATGGAAACAGGGGCATAAACGCCCCTGCATAAAAATAGTTCGCCCCGACGCTCAGACGCGGTAATTGGGCGCTTCTTTAGTAATGGTCACATCATGCACATGGCTTTCGGTAATGCCCGCATTGGTGATCTTGACAAACACCGGCTTGGTGCGCATCTGCTCGATGTCTGCACACCCGGTGTAGCCCATGCTGGCACGCAAGCCACCAGCGAGCTGATGGACAATGGCGCTCATCGGCCCTTTATAGTCCACCCGGCCCTCTATCCCTTCCGGCACCAGCTTATCTTGTGCATTGGTGCTCTGAAAGTAGCGATCTGAAGAACCCTCCGTCTGCGCCATGGCACCCAGGGAACCCATACCACGATAAGATTTATACGCCCGACCCTGGTAGTACTCCACTTCTCCCGGCGCCTCTTCCGTACCGGCAAACATGCTGCCCAGCATAACCGTATGGGCGCCTGCGGCAATGGCTTTGGCGATATCACCGGAAAAACGGATGCCCCCATCGGCGATCAAAGGCACATCCGTGTCTTTCAGCGCCTCCGCCACATTGGCAATGGCGCTCAGCTGCGGCACCCCCACACCAGCCACGATGCGCGTGGTACAGATGGAACCCGGGCCAATGCCCACCTTCACCGCATCCGCTCCCGCCTGCACCAGATCCAGCGCCGCCTCCGCTGTGGCAATATTGCCGCCAATGACCTCCACTTCCGGATAGTGCTCCTTCACCCAGCGCACCCGATCCAACACACCCTGGGAGTGTCCATGGGCTGTATCCACCACAATCACATCAACACCGGCATCCACCAGCGCCTCAACCCGCGCTTCCGTACCCGCGCCGGCCCCCACAGCCGCGCCCACCAAGAGACGCCCTGCGCCGTCTTTAGCGGCATTGGGATGCTCGGTTTCCTTGAGCATATCGGTCAGGGTAATCATCCCTTTGAGGTTAAAGTCATCATCCACCACCAGCACCCGTTCGATCCGGTGCTCATGCATCAACTTACGGATATGCCCTTCGGAAGCGCCCTCCTGCACGGTTACCAGCCGTGCCCGCGGCGTCATCACCGTGGTAATCGGCGCGCTGGTATCCTTAACAAAGCGCAGATCCCGGCTGGTCACCAGGCCGAACAGCTTGCCATCTTTCATCACCGGCACACTGGAAATATTGTTCTGGCGGGTCAGGTTCAATACCTGCTCAATGGTGGCGTCCGCTGCCACCGTAATCGGATCGGTCACCACACCATGCTCGTATTTTTTAACCTTGCGTACCTCTTCGGCCTGCTGTTGAACGGTCATGTTCTTATGAATGATGCCGATCCCGCCCTCCTGCGCAATGGCGATGGCCAGACGGGACTCGGTCACCGTATCCATGGCTGCCGAAATAAATGGCAGATTCAGGCCAATATTACGCGTCAGCTTGGTAGACAAGCCCACCTCCGCCGGTAGCACGGTAGAGTGTGCCGGCACCAACAATACATCATCAAACGTATAGGCTTCTTCAATAATTCGGAGCATGTCGGGTTCCCGTAAACCTTAATTTATAACGTAATCAGAATTTTCAATCCAGATGAGCGGACGGCCCAAAACAAACAAATCTATTTTATTTTCAAATGCTTACAATAATACGCACAGAGAAGATCGACCTGACGGCCACCTCTTTTCTACTTGAGGTTCATTATAAGGATTGACACGGGAACGGTAAACTTTATAGTGTTAACAACCGGTGTAGACAGGGCAATCCCTTTTATCCAAGCCGGACAACTACAAGGCAAAGCTCTGAATTCAGGAGGATTGGAATGAAAAAACTACTTATTGGCACTGCTGTCGCTGCGACCCTCACACTGGGTGCATGCTCTTCCATGGGCACCAAAGCCGAACCCACCACCTACGCGGAAATCACCGCTGCGGCCAAAGCAGCCCATGCTGAAGCGAAGAAAAACCTGAATGTGTGGAAACAAAAGAAAATGAAAAAGGCCTATGTGGATCACTATCTAGCCAAAGCAGAAGCGGCCAAAGAAAAAGGGGATGACAAGGCAGCGATGAAGTATGCCAAGCTGGCGCTGAAGGTTGCCCGCGCCGAAGTGGATCAGATTCAGCGCTATGCGGACGAAAAACCCATGTGGGAAAAGTAAGTATCCCATTCCAACCATCAACACCAGCCGGCCCCAGGCCGGCTTTTTCGTACCTGTTCTATTTACCTTTCAGATAGTGCTCATCGGTAAAAGTGGCAATCCAGTGGGGCTTGAACATTACCAGAAACGCCATGATCATCCCGTTCAAAAACGCTTCTGGTGCAGCCAGCAAAGGAATATAAGGCATAAAGCTATGGGCCACTTTCTCCGCCGTCTGCACCCCGGCCCAAATTAACACATAACCGGTGATCACCAGGGCAATAAAGGTGCTGATACCCGCTGCCAGAAAGGCATTAAGAAACACGTAGACGAAAAAATGCCGTGGCAACCAACGATAGGCCGCCACCAGTATCCACCAGGTGATCAGAGCGGGCACCACCCCCATCAGCAACCAATTGACCGCCAGCGCATCCCAGCCCGTCTGGCCAAAGCCACTGAGCACAATCAAAGCCAGTAGCGCTGCGAGCACGGCAAACTGCCAGCCAAACAGCAGCGTCACCGTGGTGATCAGCAAAAAATGAAACGACAACCCGTCCCCGATGGAAGCGGTGCCATACCACAAAAACGCTAACGCCAAAGTGACGCCAAAAAACACATGTTGCGCATGGCTATCACCACGAACCTTATGCCAGGGTGCTGTTTTCAATGCCCAACCCAGGACAAGCAAGGCCAGCACAAAGCTTCCCCAAACCCATAGTTCGTGTAAAACTCCTTGCGGCAGATTCATCACTTTCCTCCTCAGCCTGATAATGAAATTATAATCACCGTCATGAATGAACAGATGAACCTTACTAATCCCTCACCATTAAGCATTCTAGGGGCGGCGCTGTATGACAGCCTGATTCTGATAGTCATCCTCTTACTTGCCACTTTGCCTTACACCCTGGTGATGGGGCCGGGGTTTGAGCAAGATCCTGCTGCCCGGCTGGCCTTTCAGTTGTATTTGCTGGCCATCAGCTATGCCTTTTTTGCCTGGTTCTGGCTTCAAGGCCACCCAACGCTGGGAGAAAAAGCCTGGGGATTGTGTCTGCGTACTTCATCGGGCCAGGTGCCTGGCTGGCTGCACTTGAACCGACGTTTTCTCGCCACGCTGCTCTCCATTGCCACACTGGGGTTAGGCTGGTTGTGGGTATTTGTCAAGGGACAGACTTTGCACGATCAACTGGCGGATACTAAAATCATGCGCTGTGCCTGAAAGGAGCCATCATGCAGACCATTATCGTTCATACCAATCTGCTCAATTTCGAGCAGGTCAACCAACTGACCCATACCCTGGGAAAGCCGGAAAAACACACCACCCACTACCGTATTCATACGCCCCAATGCCCCTCTAAAGAACAACTTCAGGCATTGCGGCAGCAGATGCAACTGGACATCAATTGTCTGCCAGAAAACTTTGACCCGGCACAAGTTCGGTTGCTTATCTCAGACATGGATTCCACGCTGATTGCCATTGAGTGCGTTGATGAGATAGCCGATATGGTGGGTATCAAGCCGGAAGTGGCGGCCATCACGGAAGCGGCCATGCGCGGTGAACTGGACTTTGCCAGCTCTCTGAAAAAGCGGGTCGACCTGCTCAAAGGCTTGCCTGTGCACAGGCTCGAATGCGTCTATGAAGAGCGTCTCGAACTCAACCCCGGCGCTGAAAAGCTGATTGCCGGGCTGAAGGCGCGGGGCATTAAATTCGCTTTGGTGTCCGGCGGATTCACCTTTTTTACCGAACGTCTCAAACAAGCATTGGGACTGGATTTTGCCCATGCCAATGTACTGGCTGTTAAAGATGACATGCTGACCGGTACCCTAGAGGGCGACATTGTCACCGCCCACAGCAAAGCAAACTACCTGCTCAACTTGTGCCAGCAGCTCAATATCTCGCCCCAGCAAACCATTGCCGTGGGCGATGGCGCCAACGATCTGGAAATGATGAAACTGGCCGGCCTCTCCGTGGCCTATCACGCCAAACCGGCCGTACAGGCCCAGGCGGATACCGCCCTGAACCATCGCGGGCTGGACGCCATTCTCGATTTTCTCGCCTGAAGACAAAATCGCCCGGCCCGTGCCGGGCGATTCTGCCGCCTTGAGCTTGACGTTCAGAACTGACTGTTTTCGTACTCCTGTACAGCCACAGAAATAAACTTACCCAAGGTACTGTGATAGCCCGGCCATTGACTGGCCACCTGCTGCATAAAGGGCGCTTGCATAATCTTGGGTTTCATTTCAAAATCGCTCAGCCCCTCATCGTAATACTTCACCACATTGTCCCAAATGGTCTTAAAGAAGGTATAGTGATCTTTCAGCAAAGCCACATCGTCATGAAAGCCGTGGCCGGGGATAAACGTGTAATCAGCAAACTGCTTCATCCACTGCTCCATGGCCTCAATGGTACCGCGGAAGGAACCATCCGCCGCATTAGCCACCCGGCGCATGGCTGCATCGCCGATAAAAATAATCTGATCGCCCACCACCTCAATGAGCAAGTCCGCTTCGGTATGCACCCTGTTGCCATAGTCCGGATTGACATAGTGGTGAATCTTTAAGGTGGTATCGCCAAATTTGAGCGTTTCACCCCCTTTCAAGACCTTATTGGGCGCGGTGGCCACAGTGCCGGTGATTTTATTTTCCGTCAGCCGCTGCATAAAGCCGATCCAGAAGTCTCCCGCACCATCCTTGATCTTCTGCTGCACCGCCGGATGGGCATAGATGGCCACATCCGGGTTAGCCTCCACAAAGGCGTGATTACCCAACCAGTGATCACCATGGTAGTGGGTGTTAATGACCGCAACCACCGGTTTATCGGTCTGCTTTTTAATCTGGCGTAGAATCATCTCACCAATCTGTACCGAACTGCCGGTATCCATGACCACCACCCCTTCTGAGGTGATAACAAAACCTGGATTGCTGAAAAACCCCTGGTTTTCCGGTGTCGGCTCCGGATCCGTGGCCCGAATGTAGTAGCAGCGCGCATTCACTTGAGTCGCTGGCACATCGGGCATGGGCGGGCCCTTAAACTCAAGGCGCTCATCTGCATAACCATATAAGGGATGCAAAACGGAAATACCCACACCCCCTGCAATCAACCCTTGCAAAAAGGTTCTACGTTTCATTCTTGGTTACTCCATAAGGTGATTCAAACTGACAGGATTGATTGTACTGACCAGCAGAAAAATTACCATGCCTGATTCAGAGTCCTGACATCTTTCTGACTCTATAATACTCCCGTGCCAAATTTGGAGGATGCACCATGCACTGGCTGCAAACCTGGCTGGATCCGATCATTTTTACCGTGTTGGGGCTAATGGGATTTGTTGTTATCTGGCTCAGCATCGAGCGGTGGCTTTACTTTCGCCATATCAGCGCAGATGCGTTTGCCAATGAAGCCGAGGCGCAAGTCCAAACCACCCGCAACCTTACCCTGATTGCCAGCATTGGCGCCAATGCCCCCTATGTGGGCCTACTGGGGACGGTGCTGGCCATTATGCTCACCTTTTGGCAGATCAGCCAGGCCGGGAACCTATCCACTCAGGCGATCATGCTCGGACTGGCCATGGCACTGAAAGCCACCGCCGGCGGCATTGGTGTGGCCATACCCAGCATGCTGCTGTATAACCTGCTGCTGCGTAAAGCCGAAGTTATCCAGCTTCAGGTGCGTGCCCGCCATGCAAAAGTTTGACCAAATCAATGTAGTCCCACTCATCGATGTCATGCTCGTCTTACTGACGGTGATCATGGTCACCGCCTCATTTATCACCCTGGACAAACTCAATCTAGAACTGCCCCAGACCCAACAAACCACGAACACCCCAGACCAACCCGATGCCCTGGAACTGGCCCTGGATGCCCAAGGGCAGCTATACCTGGAAGGCAAACGCGCATCCCTGGATCTGCTTAGCGCTCACTTGCGCCAACAATCTCGGCCCATCACTCTCAAGGTAGACCGCCGCTGCGCCTTTGAGCACTTTGTTCAGGTCATCGAGCGGATTAAAAGCCTCACACCCCCGCCCAAACTGACGATCCTGACCGAACATGTCCAGCGGTAAACGCCATCTAACGGCCTTTCTGCTCACCCTGGGCCTGACCAGCCCCCTCCTCTTACTTATTTGGCAGCAGATCACCGACCAACAGCCCATGGCGCCGCCTCAGCCCCAAATCGTGCCCGTTGCGCTGACAGAACTGGCTCCACCGCAACAAACCACGCCCCAGAACAAAGTGGTGGCCCCCGCCAAAACACAACATGAGCGCCCGCCCAAAGCGGAAAGGCCTAACCAGCCTCCCGAACCAGTGGCTGCACCCAAACCACAAACCGTGGCAAAACCTGCCGTAGTCAAACCCAGGCCCCAGGCGCACCCCAGTAAGGCAAAACCCCAGATAAAACCCAAACCAACCAACACACCAGCTCAAGATAAGGCAAAACCTGAGCGCCCCACAGCCACAACCCGTTCTGCCCCTGAACAAACGGCTGCTGCGACCACGCCTTCGTCCCCCCGCCCCACAGTTGACCCGGCGATTAAACGCCGCTATCTGGAAGCACTCAGGCATACCGTTGCCCAACTGGCCCACCACAGTTACCCCTACCGTGCCCGCCGCCGCGGCCAACAAGGCACCGTCACCTTAAGCTTTACCCTGCATGCCGATGGCCGCATCACCAACCTGAGACAAACAGGCAGCAGCGGCCATACTATTTTGGACCAAGCCGCCCGCAGCGTTATTACAGAAGAGATGAACATGCGTTTTCAACCCTTCCCCAACGGCATGAATCTGGATAAGCTCCAGGTCACCATCCCGATCCGCTATCGGTTGCATTAAAATGCCGCTTAAACAGGAGAGTGATAAATGGAGCTAACAC
Organism: Sulfurivirga caldicuralii; assembly: GCA_015661715.1. GTDB lineage: Bacteria > Pseudomonadota > Gammaproteobacteria > Thiomicrospirales > Thiomicrospiraceae > Sulfurivirga > Sulfurivirga caldicuralii_A. The sequence goes on along the minus strand of DQVN01000087.1, from coordinate 2,392 downwards.
CGCCAGAAAAGAGCATTGAACAGATCCAGCGCGAGCTGGTGGAACAATTCAACCAATACGACAACTGGAAAGCGCGCTATAAACTGCTGATCGACATGGGCAAACAACTGCAGAACCTGCCCGAAGCATACAAAACCGAAGCAAACCGTATTCACGGCTGCCAGTCACAGGTATGGCTACACACACAAGAAAAGGATGGCCGTCTCTATTTCCAGGGCACAAGCGATGCCGCCATTGTCGCCGGGCTGGTGGCGCTGCTGCTGGCCATCTATAACGGACGCAAACCGGAAGAAATTCTCAAAGCCCCGCTGGACTTTCTCAAGGAGATGGGGCTGTTACAGCATCTTTCGCCCAACCGGGCAAACGGGCTTTATCACATGATCAAACGCATTCAGAAAGAAGCCAAACAGGCCCTGATCCGTCAGATCAAGGCCCAACAGCGCTCAGGCTGATCTGGCCTGCAGGCGTTGCTGGATATCCGTCAACAGCGCCTGACTCGCCGCCTCCACCATATCAAATACCCGTTCAAACCCTTCAGCCCCGCCATAATAGGGATCCGGCACCTCACGGCCAAAGGCCGGCGCATAGTGCGCCAGAAACAACTTAACCTCCGCCTTTCCATCCGCCGGACGCAGTTCCTCCAGGATGGCCAGATTAGCCTCATCCATGGCCAACATCAGGTCATAGTGATAAAAATCCCCCAGATCCACCTGTCGGGCGCGTAGATCATGCATGCGGATTCCCCGCTGCGCCGCCGTCTGCTGAGAACGCCGATCCGGCGGCTCGCCCACATGGTAGGCATGGGTCCCGGCTGAATCGATCTCGATCTGATCCGCCAACCCCGCCTCCTCCACCAGCTTACGAAACACCGCATGGGCCGTCGGCGAACGGCAGATATTACCCATGCACACAAAGCACACCTTGAATGCTTCTCTCTCGTTTTTCACCTTCTCCCCTACCTTGCGCAAGTTTTAGGAAACTCTTTAAGCGCGCATCATTGTAATGACCTCCCGATTTTTGTACACCCTGAGTTGTACCGCCCGTGCGAACCTACACACACCCTCTTTTATTGTCAAAAATTGCCGTGATCAACCAGAAGGCATAAGGACAATTTGGGACACACAAGGGCATAAACTCAAGTCAATGGATGCGCATCCTTAGACACATAACAGTGTCAGAAAGTCCATAAGACTTTGAAAAGCGAAAATTTCGGAAAATTTACGAAGTATCAGAAAATAATGATGGTGCGGGAGGAGAGACTCGAACTCTCACGCCTTGCGGCACCAGAACCTAAATCTGGCGTGTCTACCAATTCCACCACTCCCGCAGACGAAAAAGCCGGTTTATCGAACCGGCTTGGGCAAAGATGGTGGCCGGGGGCAGAATCGAACTGCCGACACAGGGATTTTCAGTCCCTTGCTCTACCAACTGAGCTACCCGGCCAAAAGATGGGCGCATTTTAGACAAACAAGCCGCAGGTGTCAAACGCAATTGTCATCCCTTTTATGCTTTGGAGAGAGGCACTCGATTGTCTATCAGTAGTTGAGACGACGACAAGACACGGCCAAGTTTGTCCCTGTATAAAAATGGACTTTGGATACAATAGGGCCATCTTCTTATAGGAGCGCATATGACGCTGGAGGAAATCCGTTCACTGATCCGGGATGATCTGGCCGCCACCGATCAACTGATTCTCGATCGCCTGGCCTCGGATGTGGTTCTGATCAACCAGATCGGCCACTATATTATCAGCAGCGGCGGTAAGCGCCTGCGTCCCTTGCTGGTGCTGCTCTCCGCCCGCGCTTGCGGCTATACGGGTGCCCATCACCGTACCATGGCCGCGGTCATTGAATTCATTCACACCTCCACCCTGCTGCATGATGATGTGGTCGATGAGTCGGACACCCGCCGCGGCCGCGACACAGCCAACGCAGTCTGGGGCAATGCGGCCAGTGTCCTGGTGGGCGATTTCCTCTATTCCCGTTCCTTTGAGATGATGGTGGAACCCGGGCTGATGCGTATCATGGAGGTAATGAGTGAAGCCACCAATGTGATTGCCGCCGGAGAAGTGATGCAACTGCTCAATATCGGCAACGCTGACATTGACGAAGCAGACTATCTGGAAGTCATTTACCGCAAAACAGCCAAGCTATTTGAAGCAGCCGCCCGCATGGGGGCCGTATTGACTCAGCAGCCTGAACTGGAAGCCCCTTTAGCCGCCTATGGCCGTCACTTGGGCGCCGCCTTCCAACTGGTGGACGATGCATTGGACTATATGGGTGATCCACAGACCCTAGGCAAAAATGTGGGCGATGATCTGGCCGAGGGCAAACCGACCCTGCCATTGATCTATATCCTGAAACATGGCGATGCCCAGGCGCAGCAGCGGGTG
>DQVN01000067.1 GCA_015661715.1 Sulfurivirga caldicuralii | reverse complement strand
ACGGCTTCGCGCTCGTCGTCTTCGAGCGCTTCCAGTAAGACCGCCTTATTCTCATCGGATAGGGACTGGGCAATATCCACCAGGTCATCGGTTTCCAGTTCCTCTGCCAGCTCCTGGATCTCCCGGCTGTTGAGGGTGTCCAGCAGCTTGGTGCGCACCTCTTCATTAAGGTGTGTCAGGACTTCACCCTGAATGGCGGGCGCCACATGTTCCCAGATGATGTGCCGCAGCTCAGGCGGGGTGGTTTCCAGCAGTTCGGCAATCTGCTCAGGCACCAGTTCCTGCAGCAGGGTTTCCAGACGCAAGCTATCTCCCGCTTTGGCGGCATTAATAATCTGTTCAATAATGTGTTCTTTTTGTTCTTGTGTCAGCGTAATTTCGCTCATGGGGCACCTGTTTGAATTTGCCGCTATTTTACGGAAAGCGTGTATTGGGAAGGCATTTATATTGGGCTGTAAGAGATAAATTCAATGGGTCATGGGTTCATAATCCGGGATGGGCAACGTGCTATCATATGCGGCAAATTTTGGGAGTTGCCTACATGGGATTGACCTATCATCGAATACTGCTCAAGATCAGCGGCGAGGCCCTGCAGGGACCGGAGTCGTTCGGGCTGCATGCGCCCACCTTGACGGCTTTGGTGGAACAGATTCGCGCGATTTATGATTTGGGCGTAGAAGTGGGTCTGGTCGTGGGAGGCGGGAATATCTTCCGCGGTGCGCAGATTGCCAATGCGCAGATTGATAAGGTGACCAAGGATCAGATGGGGATGATGGGCACGCTCATCAATGGCTTGGCATTACGCGATGTGCTCATGGCCCATGGCATGCCTGCTGTGCTGATGTCGGCCATCCCCATGCTGGAGGTGGCGCGGCCGGTGGATGCGATGGCAGCGCGCGAAGCCTTGACTGCCGGAAAGGTGGTGATTTTCGCCGGCGGGACAGGCAATCCGTTCGTGACCACGGATACGGCAGCGGCTTTGCGTGGTGTGGAAATCGCCGCCGATGCAGTGCTCAAAGCCACGAAGGTGGATGGCATCTACAGCGACGATCCGGCTAAGAACCCGCAAGCGGAGCGTTTTGAACGGCTCACATACGATGAGGTAATCGCCCGCGACTTGAAAGTGATGGATTTGAGTGCATTTGCTTTGTGCCGTGCTCAGCAAATGCCGATTGTGGTTTTTGATATGTTCCGACAAGGTGCGTTGATGCGCATTGTTCACGGTGAAAATGAAGGAACAGTGGTGACAGGAGCATAAAAGATGATCAAGGAAATTTTGCAAGATGCGGAAAACCGCATGAAAAAGAGTATCGACAGCCTGGAAGATCAGTTTTCTAAAATCCGCACGGGTCGGGCCCATCCGAGCATTTTGGATACGATTAAAGTGGAGTATTACGGCTCGGAAGTGCCGGTCAGTCAAGTGGCCAATATCACCGTAGAGGATGCACGTACCCTAGTGGTGCAGCCTTGGGAACAGCAGATGGTGGCGGTGATCGAAAAGGCGATCATGACCTCTGATCTGGGGGTGAATCCGGTTACGGTGGGTAATGTGATGCGCATTCCTTTGCCGCCCTTGACAGAAGAGCGGCGTCGTGAACTGAGCAAAATTGCCAGGGCAGAGGCGGAAAACGCACGGGTGGCTATTCGTAATATCCGCCGGGATGCCAATGGCGATATTAAGGATCTGCTTAAGGAGAAGGAAATCAGTGAAGACGAAGCGCATCGGGCGGAAGAGCAGGTGCAGAAGTTGACGGATAAGTACATTGAGCAGGTGGAAGCGTTGCTGAAGGAAAGGGAAGCCGCCTTGTTGGAAGTGTAACGTGAGCGAACAGCAGCGTATCCCGCGCCATGTAGCCATTATTATGGATGGCAATGGGCGTTGGGCCAAAAAGCGCATGATGCCCCGATTCATGGGGCATCGCAAAGGGGCTCAGCGGGTTCGGGAGGTGGTTCAGGCCTGTGCGGAAGCGGGGGTTGAAGTGCTGACGCTGTTTGCTTTCAGCACGGAAAACTGGCAGCGTCCTCAGGAAGAGGTTTCTGCCCTGATGCAGCTCTTTCTGGACGCCCTGCACAAGGAGCGGGATGCGCTGCATGACAATAACATACGCCTGCGTGTCATTGGCGATCGCAGCCGCTTTGAGCCGCCTATCCAGGCGGCCATTGAAGAGACGGAGCGTTTGACGGCCAATAATGATGCCATGGTGCTCAATGTGGCGGCCAACTATGGTGGGCGTTGGGATATTGTTCAAGCGGTGCGTCACTTATTGAAAGCGGGGTGCGCCCCTGATGCCATCACCGAAGAAGCCATTGAACGTTATCTTTCGACGGCCGGTTTGCCGGAGCCCGATCTGCTGATCCGTACCGGGGGTGAGCAGCGGCTCAGTAATTTTTTGATCTGGCAACTGGCTTACACCGAACTTTATTTCGTCTCCACCTTGTGGCCTGACTTCGATCGACAGGCTTTAGAGGAGGCCTTGCAGGCATTCAGCCAGCGTCAGCGCCGTTTTGGTCGGGTGGAGGATGCATGCTGAAGGCTCGCCTGATCACAGCCCTGGCTTTGCTCCTGATGTTGACGGCCATTTTGGTCTGGGGCGATGGGCAGCTGTGGCTGTTCGTTTTGACAGGGTTGACCGCCCTGGCGGGATGGGAGTGGGCGCGGTTGGCGGGTTTGCGTAGTATGGCGCTGCAGTGGGCCTATGCTTTGGGGCTGGCCATCTTCACCTGGTTCGGTCTGCAGGTTTCCATTGAGGCGCACATGTTGCTGTGGCTGCTGCTCCTTTGGGGCGGGCTGGTGCCTTTCATTCTCTACCATTTTGCGCGCACCCATGGTCAGTGGCGGCTGGCGAGCTTACCATTGCTGATGCTGGGTGTGGTGGTACTATTTTTATTTGCCTGGTCGCTGTTTCACAGCTTGTTGCGTTTTGGCCCGGCCGTGGTGGTGTGGTGGATGTCGCTGGTCTGGCTGATGGATATGGGCGCCTACTTTGCCGGCCGACGCTTTGGCCGACATAAATTGGCACCGACCATCAGCCCGGGAAAAACATGGGAAGGCGTGGCCGGTGGCCTGGTGGCAGTCCTATTGGGTGTTGCGGTGGGGGCATGGCTCTGGCCGACGCAGTGGAGTCTGCTGCAGTTGTTCCTTTTTGGATTGATCGCCGGTGCGTCTGTTATGGGGGATCTGTTTGAAAGTGTGTTGAAACGCTGGCAGGGCATGAAGGATAGTTCCCATCTGTTACCCGGCCATGGCGGCATTCTGGATCGAATTGATAGCCTGCTGATGGCGCTGCCGTGGATGGGGTGGGTGGCTGTGGCAATGGGGTCGGCAGCATGAGCCTATTGTATAGCCTGCTGGGTTTTGCCATTTTGCTTGGGGTCCTGGTGTTTATCCACGAGTGGGGCCATTATGCTGTGGCACGTTTGTTTAATATCAAGGTGCTGCGTTTCTCCATTGGCTTTGGCCCCATTCTATGGCGTCGGCAATGGGGCGAAACTGAGTGGGCGTTGAGTGCGATCCCTCTGGGCGGCTATGTCAAGATGCTTGATGAGCGGGAGGGGCCGGTTCCTGAAGTGGAGCGGGATCGGGCATTTAATCGACAGCCGCCGTGGAAGCGGATTGCGGTGGTGGCGGCCGGGCCGTTGATCAATCTGCTTTTTGCCTGGTGGGTGTTTGCCTTGATCTTTTGGCTTGGCTATGAAACCGTGCGACCCACCTTGACGCCTCCACCCCAGCAGGAGGGTTGGTGGATCGTGCAGCAGGTGGATCAACACCCGGTGTATAGCTGGGGCGATTTGCAGGGGGCCATCATCCAGCAGCGATTGTCTGAGAAGGCGCAGGTGATGCTCTCTGGTGTGCTGTGGCCGCAAATGTCGCAATATGACCGGATTCTTCCCTTGCAGGGATTGAGTGTTGATGGTGAGATTAGGCAGTGGCTGGTGCAGCAAAATCTGTCGCCTAAGATGCCACCCTTGCAACCTATAATTGGAGAAATATTGCCCGGCAGCCCTGCAGAGCAGGCAGGCTTGCAACCGGGGGATCGGATTGTTGCCATTGGCGGAAAACCGGTGCGTCAATGGCATGATGTGGTTCAAGCGATCAAAGCGCTGGGGGGTCAGCAAGTGGTGCTGACCATTGAACGTCAAGGTATTGAGCAGGTGGTATCTGTTCAGGTGGGACAGGGGAAGGATGGCTCAGGCCGGTTAGGGGTGAAGGTAGATATGGATCAAGCGTTACCGGAACCTTTCCGGGCGCAGGTTCGTTATGGGTTGGTCGAGGCGTTGGCGCAGGGCTGGCATAAGGGGTGGCAGTTTTTTACCATGACACTGGAGATGTTAGGGCGCATGTTAACAGGTGAAGCCGGTTTGCATAATCTCTCCGGCCCAGTTAGTATCGCCCAGTTTTCCGGTCAGGCGTTAGTGCAGGGATGGATCAGCTTTCTGATGCTGATGGGATTGATTAGTTTAAGCCTGGGCCTGTTGAATCTATTGCCAATACCGCTGCTGGATGGCGGGCATATTTTATTTGATTTGTTTGAATGGCTGGTCGGTCGTCCCCTCCCTGAATCCTTTCAGGTGGCCGCGCAGAAAGTGGGGCTGGCGGTGCTGTTATTTTTGATGCTGCTGGCGCTTTCCAATGACATGATACGGTTGATCTATGGTTGATAGAAATTTTATGACGGTTTGGCGTGCAGTATTGGTGGGTGTGTTGCTGGCGCTTTCCGGTTGGGTACAGGCTGCTTTTGCACCGTTTAAGGTGGATGCAGTGAAAATTGTCGGGGCGCAGCGCATCAGTCACGAAACCATTCGCAGTTATCTGACCATCGGGCCCGGGCAACAGTTGACGCCGCAGCAGGCTCAGATGGCCTTAAAAACCCTTTACGCCACCGGTTTTTTTAAAACTGCGGCACTTTTTCGTGATGGCCACACCTTAATTGTTAAGGTGGTGGAGCGGCCCACTATTGCAGAAATTAAGATTGAAGGCAATGATCTGATCAGTACCGAAGACCTTAAAAAGGGACTGGAGGTTTTAGGGATTACCAAAGGTCGTATCTACAGTCTTAGACAGCTGGAGCGTATTGTCCAGGATCTGCGCCAGCGGTATCAGAACCTGGGGTACTATGGTGCCACGATCCAGGTGGAGACGCACACTCTGCCACGCAATCGGGTGGCCTTGTTGCTGAAGATTCATGAAGGTGCACCCGCCACCATCGGGCGGATCGCCTTTGTTGGCAATAAAGCCTTTTCAGATCAGCAGTTGCTGCGCTTGATGATGCTGCAACCTGGCGAACAGTACGATAAGGCTGCTTTGCAAGGGGATCTGGATAAGATTCAGCGCTACTACATGGACCGAGGCTTTGCGGAGTTTACCTTGCGCTCAACCCAAGTGCGTTTAGCGCCCGACCGTCAGCGGGTTTATATCACCATCAACCTTCATGAAGGGCCGGTCTATCGCATTGGCAAAGTGGATCTGCAGGGTGACTTGAAGTTGCCCGAGGCGCAATTGAAAGCTTTGTTAGAGATTAAAACCGGGCAGCGCTTTTCCCGGCAGGCGATTATCGATACCGTCAACGCCCTGAAGGATCACTATAGCGAACATGCCTATGCCAATGCGCAGGTCATCCCCCGTCCCAAGCTGGATAAGGAAAAGCGTATAGCGGATATGGCCTTCTGGATTGATACGGGTGCCCGGGTGTATGTGCGCCGTATTCAGATTAAGGGTAATACGCGGACGCGCGACCATGTGGTGCGCCGTGAGTTGCGTCAATTGGAAAGCGCGCCTTATTCTCTCACCTTGGTTGAGTTATCTAAGCGCCGTTTACAAAAACTAGGTTATTTCAAACGGGTGGATATCCGTACGCAACCGATTGCACCGGATCTTGTCGATCTGGTGGTGGAGGTGGAAGAGCAGCCGACCGGCTCTTTTACAGCCTCGGTGGGCTACTCACAGTTGCAGGGGGTGACTTTTTCCTTAGGGGTTGCAGAACGGAATGTGTTGGGTAGTGGCAATACCGCCAATATCAAAGTGAGCACCAACAATGCCAGTAAAACGCTGGATGTCACCTTGGTTAACCCTTATTTCACGCCGAATGGCGTCAGCTTAGGGGTGGGTGCTTTTTGGCGTGAAGTGAATGCCGATGAGTTGTATATTGCCAATTACACCCTCAATACCCTGGGTGGGACGGTTTTCAGCAGTATTCCCCTCAGCGAGCACAGCCAGTTCAACTATGGGGTCAAAATTAAACGGGATACTTTGGTCTGCGGTGAAAATTTCCAGGTATGTACCAATTTTGTTGCTGAGCATGACGATCAGTATTTAACTCCACTGGTCAATCTTGGCTGGCGTTACAATACGACAAATGCCTTTTATTTTCCTACTGAAGGTCGTCGCCTGAGTGTGTCCGCTGAGGCGGTTTTGCCTATCGCAACATCTTTGGGTTATGGCAAACTGACATTGCGTGGCAGTCACTATTTCCCATTAACGACGGCTTTTACACTTAAAAGCGCCTTGGATGTGGCCTGGGGAACAGGGTATGGGGATTTAAACAGTTTGCCGTTTTTTGAACGCTTTTATGCGGGGGGAATCCGTTCTGTCCGAGGATTTGAGCCCAATAGCCTGGGCGAACATTATGATTTGGCCACAGATGGAACAGATGTGGCCAAAGGAGGAGATCTCCGTATCACCGGGACCTTTGCCTTGATTTCCCCGTTTCCCTTTATTGAGGACTCCAGTAACCTGAGGGTGAGCCTGTTTGTGGATTACGGCTATGTTTATCCTTCTGTGGATCAGATCAACTGGGATCAACTGCGAGTCTCTGCAGGCTTCATGTTAAACTGGATCACCCCTGTCGGTCCCTTGGCGCTGTCGTTTGCCAGCCCGGTTCGCTATGGGGATAATGATAAGTTGCAGTCATTTCAATTTAGTTTAGGGATGCCGTTCTGATGAAGAAAGCATTATGGTTTTTTGTGCTGACACTGGCATTGGTTACGTCGGCCCATTCCGCTGAGTTTTCCGCCAAAGTAGGGGTGGTGAATGTCAACCTCTTGATTGAGCAAGCGCCTCAGGCCAAAGCCGCCAGTCAGCGTTTGGAGCAGGAATTTGCCCCGCAGCAAAAGCAGCTTCAGCAATTGATGCAGAAGGTGGAGAAGCTGCGCAGTGAATTTCAGAAAAACAAATTAACCTTGAGCCCGGAGCAGCGGGCAGTCAAAGAGCGGGAAATTGCCCTGTTGGCCCGGGAGATTCAGCGGCGGCGTGCGGATATTCAAGAGCTGGTCAATCTTCGGCGCAATGAGGAGCTGGCCAAGCTGCAAGCGTTGATCAATCAAGCCATTCGAGAGATCGGCCGCAAAGAACAGTTTGACCTGATCCTGTATGACGGCATCGCCTTCAGCAGCCAGCGTATTGATCTGACCCAGAAGATCTTGTCCTATCTCAAGCGGCTGCAGAAGCAGAAAAAGGCAGCCCTCAACAAATAACCCAATAGAAAGTAACCGCTTCCATGCCAATACGTTTAGATCAGCTATGCCAGACGCTGGAAGAGGAGGGGGTAAGCGTTCTGTCCTGTCCGGATCAAGCGATTGAGCTCTCATCGGTGGCTACCCTATCCAGCGCCCAGCCCGACCAACTGAGTTTTTTAGCCAATGAGCGCTATATGGCGCAGCTCAAAACCACCCGTGCTGGGGCGGTGCTGGTTACCGCTCAGCACGCCGATCAAGTGCCGTCGGGGACCCTGGCCATTGTGGTGGATGATCCCTATTTTGCCTATGCCATTGCCGCTGCTGTGCTGCATCCGGCGCCTGTGTTCGAGCCGGGTATTCATCCTACAGCCCGAATTCATGCCACCGCTCAAGTGGACGAACAGGCAGCTATTGGCCCCTTTGTGTGGGTGGGGGAAGGCGCGGTAATTGAAGCCGGTGTCCAGATCATGAGTCACTGCCATATTGGGGCTGAGGTGCATTTGCATGAAGGGGTTCGCCTGGAACCCGGGGTGGTGCTCTACCCGGGCACCCAGGTTGGGGCAAAAACAAGAATCAAAGCGGGTGCCGTCATTGGCAGTGACGGTTTTGGCTTTGCGCCACGGCAGGGGCGATGGCAAGCAGTGCCACAACTGGGCCGCGTGATTATCGGTGAGCGTTGCTCAATCGGGGCCAATACCACCATTGATTGTGGTGCCATTGAGGACACCATTATCGGCAATGATGTGATTATCGATAATCTGGTGCAGATCGGCCACAATGTACAGGTGGGAGATGGCACGGCCATGGCATCTCAGGTGGGCGTTTCCGGCAGCGTCAAAATCGGTCAGCACTGCATCCTGGCCGGGCAGGTGGGGACGGCGGGGCATCTGCACATTGCCGATGGTGCCCACATTATGGCCAGAGGCGGGGTGACCAGTGATGTGGAAGCAGCGGGAGACTATGCGGGCTTTCCGCTGATGCCGCGTAAGGCGTGGCAGAAAATGGTGGTCTATGAGCGCAACCTGCCCAAAATGCATCAAACCATCAAACAACTACAACAAGCGCTCAAGGCGATAGAACAGGAACTGGATCAGCTTAAAGGAACCGAAATCCATGATGAACGTCACTGATATTTTTGATTATTTACCCCATCGCTATCCCTTTCTGCTGGTTGATCGGGTGGTGGAGTGTGTGGAAGGTGACTATTTGAAAGCCTACAAGAATATCACCTTTAACGAGCCTCAGTTTACTGGTCATTTCCCCAATCATCCGATCTTTCCAGGGGTGATGATTATTGAAGCCATGGCCCAATGTACGGGCATTCTTGCGTTTCGTAGCATGAATGTGAAACCCGATGGCAGCTCCATGTATTATCTGGCTGCGGTGGACAATTGCCGCTTCCGTAAGCCGGCTATTCCAGGCGACCGCTTGGATTTTGAGGTCAAGACCACGGGCAATAAACGTGGCATCTGGCGCTTTGAGTGTACCACTTCAGTCGATGGCAAGGTGATTGCCAGCGCCGATTTGCTGTGTGCGGAACGGAAGGTTATCTGATATGGCGTTGATTCACCCTACTGCCATTGTGGATAGCCGGGCTGAATTAGAGGAAGGGGTCCGGGTGGGTCCCTACAGTATTATAGAGGGTGCGGTGACCATCGGTGCCGGCACACAGATCGGCCCCCATGTGGTCATTAGCGGGCCGACGGTCATTGGAGAAAATAACCGCTTCTTCCAGTTTGGCTCCATCGGTGCAGCGCCGCAGGATAAAAAATATCACGGTGAACCGACCCGTCTGGTGATCGGCAATAACAATACCTTTCGCGAAAATGTCACCATCAATCGGGGTACTGTGCAGGACCGGGGCGAAACGACGATCGGCGATGATAATTGGATGATGGCCGGGGTGCATATTGCCCATGACTGCGTGGTGGGCAATCATACGATCTTTGCCAATGCCTCGGCCTTGGCGGGCCATGTGCAGGTGCATGACTGGGCGGTGCTTGGGGGTTATACGCTGGTTCACCAGTTCTGCCGTATTGGCGCCCACAGTTTCTGCGGCATGGGAAGCGTGATCAACCAGGATGTGCCGGATTTTGTCATGGTCTCCGGTAATTTGGCCGAACCTCGGGGCATCAATACGGAAGGTCTCAAGCGCAGAGGGTTCACCCGTGAGCAACTGTATATCATCAAAAAAGCCTATCGTATTCTCTACCGTGCCGGTAACCGGCTGGAAAAGGCCATTGAAGAGATCGAGCTGATCAATGACGATAAGGGGACGTTGGATGCCCTGCTGGCCTTTTTACGCGCTTCTAAACGGGGTATTGTGCGCTAAATGGCGCAAAACCTGACCATCGCCCTGGTGGCTGGAGAGCTCTCCGGCGACCGGTTGGGGGCAGAGCTGATCAGCGCTATTCGTAACCGCTATCCGGATGCAACCTTTGTCGGCATTGGTGGGCCAGCCATGCAACAGCAGGGGCTGGAGAGCTGGTATCCCATGGAGCTGCTTTCGGTCATGGGCTTTGGTGAGGTGATCCGCCGATTGCCGCAACTATGGCGTTTGCGCCGGGAGCTGGAAGCCCGTCTGCAGTTGCTCAAACCCGATCTGTTTATTGGTATTGACGCGCCGGACTTTAATTTCCATGTGGAACGGCGGATGAAAGCTGTCGGCGTGCCGGTGGTGCACTATGTGGGGCCGTCCGTGTGGGCGTGGCGGGAGAAGCGCTTACACAAGATGCGCCGCTTTGTCGATGGGGTACTGTTGTTGTTTCCCTTTGAGCCGCCCATCTATGAACGATATGCCATTCCTGCGGCTTTTGTCGGCCATCCATTGGCCCGGCTTGTTCCCATGGAACCGGATCGAGTCGGGGCGCGACAGCGTCTCGGCTTTGCCGCTGACCAGTCGGTGACGGCGCTGTTGCCCGGTTCCCGTCAGGGTGAGGTGGAACGCATGTTTCCCACCTATATGGAAGCGGTGCCGCTGTTGCGCGAAGTCTATCCCACCATGCAGTTTGTCGTGCCCGCAGCCAGTGACGCTTTGGCCGGTTGGATGCAGTCCCAGTTGGCGCAATGGGGTTCCGGTTTTCCTGTGGAAATTGTCACCGGTTCAGGCGCGGCGGCAGATTGCTTGCAGGCGGCGGATCAGGCGGTGGTGTTTTCCGGCACGGCCACCTTGGAGGCGGCACTCTACAAGTGCCCCATGATCATCACGGCGAAAGTCCATCCTCTGACCTATTGGATTGCGCGGCGGTTGGTGAAAGTCCCTTGGGTGGGGTTGCCCAATGTGTTAGCCGGGCAGGAAGTGGTGCCGGAGCTGATTCAGGATGAGGCGCGCGCCAATCGTATCGCCATTAAGTTAGGGCAGCTTGTCCTGGATCAATCTCGGCGTCGCCGGCAGTTGGCCACTTTTAACAACATTCATGGGCAGTTGCGTCAGCCTTCTGGCGCGCGTGCGGTGGCGGCTATGCAGGCATGGGGCGTGCTGCCATGAGTCAACAGCTGGAACTATTCGAGTTGAGCACCGGCGCGCGCGTTTTGGGCGTTGATGAGGTGGGGCGCGGCCCGCTGGCGGGCAATGTGGTGGCCGCGGCGGTTTGCTTGCCAGCAACACATCCGCTTTGCTTGCGCGATAGCAAAAAGTTGTCCGGTCGGCAGCGTGCGCAGCTGGCGCAAGCGATTCAGCAGACGGCCTTGGCTTGGGCCATTGGCGAGGCCACACCTGAGGAGATCGATCGGTTGAATATCCTGCAGGCTACATTTTTGGCCATGCACCGTGCCATTGAGCAGATCAGTGGGGCATACGATGTGATTTGGGTGGATGGCAGTCGTTGCCCGCCCGATTTGCCGCGCCCATGTCGGGCGATGGTAAAGGGAGATGACCGGGTGGATGCCATTCAGGCGGCTTCCATTCTGGCTAAGGTGCACCGGGATGCGCAAATGATGGCGCTGCATGAGATGTACCCGGATTATGGTTTCGACCGGCATAAGGGCTATCCCACACCGGCGCATCTGGCCAAGCTGGAACAGTTGGGGGTAATCGAAGGCGTTTATCGCTTCAGCTTCGCCCCGGTCAGGCGCCTGGTGCAGGCGCGGGGTTAACCTCGCCCTTGCTCGAGGCGGCGGATTAGCTCACCGGCAATGTCCAGATTGAATTGGGCGTCCAGCTCGCGGATGCAGGTGGGACTGGTGACATTGATTTCGGTGACATAGTCGCCGATCACATCCAGGCCGACGAATACCAGCCCCTTTTCTTTCAGGGTCGGGCCGATCTGTTGGGCGAGCCACCTGTCTCGTTCGCTCAGCGGGATGCCTTGTCCGCTGCCGCCGGCGGCCAGATTGCCGCGGGTTTCCCCCTGTTGCGGGATGCGGGCCAGGGCATAGGGGATGGGTTCGCCGTCGATCATCAGAATGCGTTTGTCGCCGTGGCGAATTTCCGCTAGATAACGCTGCGCCATGATGGGCATGCGTCCGTTTTGCGTGAGGGTTTCGATAATCACGCTGGTATTGGGATCGCCGTGGCGTACCCGAAAGATGCCGGCGCCTCCCATCGCGTGCAACGGCTTGAGAATCGTATCCTGTTGCTGGGCAATAAAATCCCGCAGCAGATCGGCGCGGGCGCTGACGCGGGTGGGAGGCATACAGTGAGGAAACCAGGCGGTAAACAGCTTTTCATTGCAATCCCGCACCGCTTGGGTATTGTTCACCACCCAGGTGCCGGTATTTTCTGCCAGGGCCAGCAGGTGGGTGGTGGTGAGATATCGCTGATCAAACGGTGGGTCCTGGCGCATAAGCACCACATCAAAGTCGGTGATGGGCTGGTGCTGCCAGCTTTGTAGGCGATAGTAGTCTTCATGGCGGTCGAACACTTCGACCGCGGCGCAAGCGGCCATGGGCTGGGCCTGATCCAGCCATAGATCCGCAGTGGTGGTATAAAAGCAGCGATGACCGCGTCGCTGGGCTGCCAGCATCATGGCAAAGGTGGAGTCTTTCCACGGCTTGATGGTGTCAATGGGGTCCATCACCACCAGAATATTCATTGGCTGTGTCCCGGACAGTTGGGTTTGGCTTCGCAGATTTCCCGGGCTGCGGCCACCAGCGCCAGCCGTGCCACTACACCATAGGCATAGAAACGATTGGGGGCGGCATCCGGCGCGGCCTGCTGGTCGGGGAGGGCGCAGGCCTCTGCGAAAGAGAGCGGCTCAAAATGCATACCCGGCGCATTCAGGTTGTCTGTGGCGCTTTTTCCGGTATGCACCCGGTAAAAGCCGCCCACCACTCGGGGGCCGATCATATAGACCACCGGCTCGGCCACTGCGCCCTTGAGGGTTTCAAAAGTGTACACCCCTTCCTGCACCATCATCTGATGGGCCACCAGCCCCTCTTTGCCTGAGCTCATCTTGTTGCGCTGTTTTTTATTCAGATTCAGGATTTGATCTGGATCCTGAACGCTCATAATGGCCATGCCATAGGTGCCACGGTCGGATTTGACCACGGCAAAAGGGGTGTCATCCACACCATGGCGCTGATAGGCTTCCGCCGTCTGCTCTAATACCATGTTCACCGCACCGGCAAGACAGTTCAAGCCTTCACGCTTTTTGAAATCCACCGGCCCGCACTGAATGGACAGGGGGGTGATAATCCACGGGTCGATTTCAATCAGCTCGGCAAAGGCGTGTGCCACCCGGGTGTAGTGCTCAAAATGGTGGGTCTTGTAACGGTTGACCCAGCCCATGTCCAAGGGCGGCAGCAGAACCTGCTCGATGTTTTCCAGGATGGTCGGCCGTCCACTGGATAGGTCATTATTGAGCAGCACAGCGCAGGGGAAGAAGTCGGCCACGCCCACCCGGTCGCCCCGGCGTACCAGCGGCTCCAGGGTCAGCGTCTGAGCGGAGGGCAACTCAATCTCCATGGGGTGATCCAAGTCGGGCCGCAGCGAGCCGATACGGGTTTCATAACCGGCGGCACAGAGGATGTTTTGTAGCGCCTTCAGGTTTTCCAGATAGAAAGTATTGCGGGTGTGGTTTTCTGGAATAATCAGGACACCGTCGGCCACCGGACAGGCCTGCATGACAGCGACCTGGGCTGCCTGTACCGCCAGGGGCATCAGCTCAGGCGCCAGGTTGTTGAAGCCGGCAGGGAACAGGTTGGTATCCACGGGCGCCAGCTTATATCCCGCATTACGCAGGTCTACCGAAGCATAGAAAGGCGCGGGTGTCTGGCGGAACTGCTGACGGAACCAGGCTTCGATCTCTGCCTGATGCGCCAGTAGATGACTTTCCAGTTCCAGCAAGGGGCCAGTGAGCGTGGTCTGTAGATGGGGTACGGTATGAGTTGATGGCATATATCGATTCTGATATGTGTTTTAAAATATTTTATCACCAGTCTCCCCAGCGGACTTGGGCTGCGGCCAGCAGGGCGCAGCCGGCGGTTTCCGTGCGCAGGATACGCGGTCCCAAATGGACTGCGATGAGGCCGGCCCTGGTGGCCGCAGCCGTCTCCTCTCGGCTCAGCCCTCCCTCAGGGCCGACCAGAATATGCAATGGCTGAGGCGGTTCTGGCATCTGAGAAAGGGATTGTACCGCTTCAGGATCAAGCACGAAGCCGGTACGCGGCTGTGCCAGCCATGTTTTCAAAGGGATAGGCGCATAGACGGGGGGCACGATGCGGCGACCGCACTGTTCGCAGGCGCTGATCGCCACTTGCTGCCAGTGGCGGCGTTTTTTCTCCAGTTTGTCCCCTTTGAGTCTGACTTCACAGTATTGGGTAAAAACCGGTTGAATGGCGCAAACGCCCAGCTCAGTGGCCTTTTGCACCGTATAGTCCATGCGTTCGCCGCGGCTGATACCCTGCACCAGGATGGTCTGCAGGGGGGATTCGTTCTCCAGCGGTGGCAGTAGGGCATCGATCCGCACCTGAGCCCCTTTTTTCGCGGCGCTGACCACGGTAGCGAGTGCAGCCTGGCCTGTGCCGTCGAACAGCTCAATCGGTTCGCCTGTGCTCAAACGCAGCACCCGCAGCAGATAATGGGCCGCTTCATCGGGTAAGGTCAGCTGTTGGCCTTCCTGATAGGCGGCGGGCAGATACAGGCGGTGCTTCATGCGGGGCGATGGATGGTCAGCGCCTGAGCAATGGACAAGGTGGGTTCCACCTGATTCATGGTGTAGAAGTGCAACCCCGGCGCGCCCGCATCCAGCAGCCGCTGGCATAGGGTGGTGACAAAGTCACGGCCGAAGGCGAGTAGCCCTTCCCGATCACCACGATCATCGAAACTTTCCAGGCGACAGCGCAGCCAGCGGGGCACTTCCGCACCACACATATTGGAAAAGCGAATCAACTGCTCGTAATTGGTGATGGGCATAATACCGGGCACGATAGGCAGCTTAATCCCGGCGGCTTCACAGCTTTCCACAAAATAGAGGTAACTGTCCACATTGTAGAAATACTGCGTAATGGCCTCATCGGCGCCCTGTTCCACCTTGTACTGGAACCATTTGATACCCTCATCGCAGTTTTTGGCCTGAGGGTGGGTTTCCGGATAAGCGGCCACCTCCAGGGTAAAACGCGTTCCGGTTTCTTCGCGGATAAAGCGGATCAGATCAGAAGCATACTTGAACTCTCCTGGATCCAGCATGCCGGAAGGCAGATCACCGCGCAGGGCAACGATGCGTGCCACGCCCAACTGGTCGTAGGTGTGCAGCAGTTCCAGCACGCTTTGCCGCGTTTGGCCAATGCAGGTTAAATGGGGGGCGGCATCATAGGGCGTCTGGGTCTGGACATACTCCACGGTTTCAACCGTGCGCGCCTGGGT
>DQVN01000037.1 GCA_015661715.1 Sulfurivirga caldicuralii | reverse complement strand
GCTGGAGCGCCTGTTGCCAAGGCTGAACCCGGAAACCACCCTGTTTGTCGTCACCTCCAAGACCTTTACCACAGTGGATACCCTGGCCAATGCGGAAACAGCGCTCGGTTGGCTGAAGGCGGCCTCTTCGCTGGATAGCGCTATCCTCAAACGCTTGCATTATGTGGGCATTTCGGCGGCGCCAGAGCGGATGGATGCGTGGGGCCTGCCCAAGGCCAATCAACTGCACTTCTGGGATTGGGTCGGGGGGCGCTACTCCTTGTGGAGTGCAGTGGGCTTTACCATTGCCCTGTGGTTGGGCATGGAGGGGTTTCATCAACTGTTGGCTGGGGCGGCGGCCATGGATGCCCATTTTCGCTCAGCGCCGTTGGCACAGAATATCCCCGTGCTGATGGGGCTGTTGGGGGTGTGGAACCATAATTTCCTGGGTATGCACGCCCGGGCCGTGCTGCCCTATGATGTGCGCTTGCAATTGTTGCCGCGCTACTTGATGCAACTGGAGATGGAATCCAACGGCAAGTCGGTGCGCCGGGATGGCAGTCCTTGCCCGTGGCATACCAGTCCAGTAGTGTGGGGAGAGACGGGGCCCAATGCACAGCACGCTTTCTATCAACTGCTGCACCAGGGCACCGAGGCGGTCAGCTGTGACTTTATCGCCGTGGTCTCTAGTACACACACCCGCCTGCCGCCGGAGCGGGCGCGGCACCATCAGCACTTGAATCTGGCCAATTGTTTGGCGCAACTGCAGGCACTGGCCTTTGGCCAGCAACATGCAGATCCCCATCGAACCTATCCCGGTAATCGGCCGGCCACGTTGCTTTTGTTACAGCGCCTGGATGCCTATGCTTTGGGCATGTTGATCGCCCTGTATGAGCATAGGGTCTTTACCCAGTCGGTGATCTGGGATATTAATCCTTTTGATCAGTGGGGGGTGGAGCTGGGCAAGCGCATTGCCGGTACCATCAAAGCGATCCTGGATGGTCAGCAGGAAGCAGCGGGGCTGGATGCAGCGACCCAGGCGGCATTGGCGCAAATCCGCGCATGGGAGGATGAAGCATGAAGCTGGCAGTCTATGGGGACACGGTGGCGGCGCTGACCACCGCGGCGGTGTTGGCGGACACGGGCAATCAGGTGGCGCTGGTTTGTCCGGGGGATACCCAGGATATCTTGAACCATCGATTGGCGGTGGAGCCGGGGCTTGAGCCCCTGTTCGAGGCCGCCCGACAGGCTGGGCGGCTGAAGTTGACTACGCTGGAACAGGTGGTTGATCGGCCGGTGCATTTTTTCGTGATGCGCCCGGAGCAGCAGGCCTGGGCGGAGCAGTTGGCGGGTCGGTTGGCGCAAGGCGTTGGGCCCTGTACCCTGATCAACCGCGCCACCTTTCCCATCGGCACGTCAGAAGCGTTGCAGGCGCGCATCCAGACAGACCGTAGCTGTGTGTTGGTGGTGGAGCCGGATTTTGTCCCGGAAGGGCGTGCCGTTCATGCTTTTACCCGTCCGGACCGCATTCTGATCGGTACCGACAGTGCGGCTGCGGAAGCGTTGATACGGGAGCTGTATCGGCCTTTTAACCGAAACCGGGATGTGATCCAGGTGCTCAGTCCCAGAGCTGCGGAGATGACAAAATTCGCCACCAACGCCATGCTGGCCACCCGCATCAGCTTTATCAATGAGATGGCCCAGTTGGCGGAAGCGCTGGATGTGGACATTGAGCAGGTGCGTCAGGGGCTGGGATCGGATCACCGCATTGGCTTTGACTTTCTCTATCCAGGCTTGGGCTTTGGCGGTCCCAACTTCGCCCGGGATGTGGCCCGGTTGGCGGACACCTTGCGGGAAAGGGGAGTGGATGGCACCATGCTGGAAGCGGTTCTGGCGGTCAACGAGGCGCAGAAAGAGGTGCTGTTCCGCAAGGCGTGGCAGCATTTTGGTTATGAGCTGCAAGGGCGGGTCTTTGCTTTATGGGGGTTGAGCTACAAGCCCCTCAGCGCCAGTGTGGAAAACGCCCCTTCTGTCCCCCTGGCGCAAACCCTCATTGCCCAGGGCGCGCGGGTGCGGGTGCATGACCCTGCTGCAACCGCCGCATTCGTTGCGGCGCTGCCTAAGAGGCTACGGCATCAAGTGGTCGTCTGTGACACGCCGGAAGCGGCGGTAGAAGAGGCGGATGGGGTGATGCTGTTGACTGAGTGGAAATGCTATTGGCATCCGGACTGGGAGGCGCTGAAAGGGGGCATGCGCACGCCTGTGGTGTTCGACGGGCGCAATATCTATCCGCCGGAGAGGGTGCGTCAGGTTGGCTTTGAATATTATGGCGTCGGCCGCCGTTGAGCCATTGCGTTGGCTTAACCAGGGTCTTGCGGCTGTTTCAGGTCGGCGCGCGGTCTATCGTTCTTTGCACCGACAGCCCACTGTTCAGCCACCGGCTGTAATCGCTATCGGCAAGGCGGCTGAGGCGATGCTGTGGGGGGCTTTAGATGCGTTGGCTGAGCGGGCGCTGGCACCGGCGGCACTCTTTGGCGTGAGCAAATATGGCCATTGGCGGCAACAGGCGGAGATTGAGCGGCACTGTCCCTCTGCCATACTGTTGGAGGCGGCCCACCCGGTGCCGGATGGCGCAAGCCTGGGGGCCGGGGAGCAACTGAGGCGTTGGTGTGCACGGCAGCCTGCGGATCGGCCGGTGTGGGTGTTGATTTCAGGGGGTGCCTCCGCTTTGGTAGAAGCGCCGGTATCTGGTGTGACCTTGGCCCATTTGCAGCGGCTCAATGCATGGCTGTTGCGCAGCGGGTGGGATATTGCGCGTATGAATGCAGTGCGCGCCGCCTTTTCCCGGCTGAAAGGCGGCGGGTTGGCGGCGCTATTGGCCCCGCAGCCGATCACCGGGCTGATGTTATCCGATGTGCCGGCGGATCGGATCGAGTGGATCGGTTCCGGCCTGCTCCATTCCCTGTCGCCACCTCCGCCTGAAGATGTGGCCGCTTTGCCCGAACCTTTCTGTCACCTGCCGGTGAATGTGTCAGTACCGGTGTCGCCACCGGCTTGTCGTATTGTGGCCAGCAACGCCTTGGCCCGTCAGGCGGTGGTGCGCGCCAGCGGTGGACAGTTGCAGGATGGCGGGGCGTTGTATGGCGATGTGGCCTGCCTGGCGGCACGGATTGAGCAGGCTGTGCCGGGGCAAATATTTGGCGGAGAGGCGACGGTGCAGTTGCCTTCCCATGCCCCGCCGGGTGGACGCAATCAGCATCTGGCGTTGTTGTTGGCCAAGGCCATCGCCGGCACATCCTACCGGTTTGCCGCTTTGGGGACCGATGGCACCGATGGCACCACGGATGTGGCGGGTGCCTGGGTGGATGGACAGACCTGGATGCGGGCGCAACAGTTGGGGCTTGATCCGGATGGGGCCTTGCGCACCTTTGACAGCCACCGGGTGTTACAGGCGCTGGGACAGACGATTCACACCGGCCCCACAGGCACCAATGTGATGGATCTGATGCTGTGGCTGTAAACCTTACAGCGCGAACTCCTCACGCAGCCGCTGAAAGCTGTGGTAGCGGCTGAAGGCGATTTCGCCATCCTGCACTGCCTGCAGCACCGCGCAGCCAGGCTCATCCGTATGGGTACAGTTATTGAAGCGGCAGGACAGGGCGGTTGTGTGCAGTTCGGGGAAGCAGGCTTCCAACGCCTTCAGGTTTTCCGGCTTCTGTGGGCTGAACAGGCGCACGCCAGGGGAGTCGATCAGATCGCCGCCTTCGGGCAGGTGATACAAAATGCTGTTGCTGGTGGTGTGCTTGCCCAGCCCGGTCGCCTGCGACAGCGCGCCAATGCGGATGTCAATATCCGGGATCAACGCATTGATCAGGGAGGATTTGCCCGCCCCGGATGGGCCGACAAACACGCTGGTATGATCTTTGAGGGCCTGGCGTAATTCATCCAGCCCGCTGCCGTCTTCTGCGGAGACAGGGAAGATGGGCAGTTCCAGCTCATCATAGGCTAGCAGGGTTTCTGCCAGCGCTTCCCATTGGGCATCCGTTTCGATCAGGTCGGTTTTGTTGATAATCAACAAGGGTGTGAATCCCTGTTGGCAACAGGCCACCAGATAGCGGTCGATCATATCCGGGTGCACGCCCGGATCCAGTGGCGCCACAATACCGATGCGGTCGATATTGGCGGCGATCATGCGGTCCTGTCCCCGGAAGCCGGGCCGGGCGAGGACGCTCTGGCGGGGCTCCAGTGCGATCACCACCCCTTCGTGGTCAACGCCGGTTTCCTGCCACAGCACCCGATCGCCAGCCACCAGCTTACCCAAGTTCTGGCGGATGGCGCAATTGTGTTGCTGGCCCTCATTATCCTCCACCATGACCCGCTTGCCGAAATTGGTAATCACTTGACCCGGTCGGGCATTGGCCCGCTCTTGTGCGCTGAGGGCTTGGCTGTGGCGGCGCTGATGCACGCGGCGCTGTTGTTGTTGGTTGAGTTTACGGCGAGTGTGTTTACCCATGGTCAGGTTCCGCAGAATGTTTGCATAATCCGTTCATCTTCTCGTGGGGCGGCCATAAATGGCCGGGTGGCGGCATTGTCGCAAAAAGGTTGACGCAATGCATTCAGCAATGCGTTGAAGGGCGCCATGTCACCGGCTTCTGCCGCATCCAGCGCTTTTTGCACCTGGTGGTTGCGCGGAATGATGCACGGGTTGACGGTGTCCATGAGATCGGCGGCCTGGTAGGGCGGTACAGTTAACCCATTACGCCAGCGTTGCAGCCATGCCTGCCAGGAAGCTGTCTGCGGCAGTGGGGTGGTTTGCTGACGCAACCACTGGGCCAGATAGCGGAAAGTGAGGGTATAGTCCTGTTGTGTGTCCGCCATGTGCTGCAGTAGATCGTAAATGAGGGTGCTGTCTGGCTTGCTTAAAGCCAGCTTGGCCGCCATGCCTTCCAGCCAATGTTGTTGCAGTTGCCGACCAAAATCGGCCAGCGCGTCTTGGGCAAGCGCTTTAGCCCTATCGGGTCGCTCATCCAACAGGGGCAGCAGGGTTTCGGCGAACCGGGTCAGATTCCATATGCCCATGGTGGGCTGGTTGGCAAAGGCATAGCGGCCCGCTGTGTCAATGCTGCTGAAAACGGTGTCCGGGTGGTAAGTGTCCATGAAAGCGCAAGGACCATAGTCGATGGTTTCACCGGCGATGCTCATATTGTCCGTGTTCATCACCCCATGAATAAAGCCCACGTGCAGCCATTGGCTGATGAGTCTGGCCTGGTGCGCGATCACTGCCTCTAACAGGGCCAGATAGGGACGCTTCGCATGGGCGCATGCGGGAAAATGGCGCTGGATGGTGTAGTCGGCCAGGGCTTGAAGGGTGGTTTGATTGATGCGTGCTGCCAGCTCAAAGGTGCCCACGCGGATGTGGCTGCTGGCAACGCGGGTGAGCACGGCGCCGGGCAGGGCGCGCGTCCGCAATACCGTCTCACCGGTGGCCACGACAGCCAAGGCACGGGTGGTGGGAATTCCCAGCGCGTACATGGCCTCGCTGATAAGGTATTCCCGCAGCATAGGGCCTACAGCGGCGCGGCCATCCCCCCGACGGGAAAAGGGTGTCCGTCCGCTGCCTTTAAATTGCAGATCCATGTGCTGGCCATCCGCTGTGCACCACTCTCCCAAAATCAGCGCCCGGCCATCTCCCAGCAACGCGAAGTGGCCGAATTGATGCCCTGCATAGGCCTGAGCAAAAGGGCGTGCCCCGGGAGGTAGCCAATTGCCGGAAAACAGCGCGGCCAGATCGACATCCTCCAGCCAGGGACTCAGCCCGAGCGTATCCGCCAGGGCGTCATTGAAGATGAGCAGGCGCGGGGCGCGTACCGGTATCGGATCGACCCGAGCCCACAGGGTATCGGGTAGTTGCGTATAGGTGTATTCAAACGGCCAGTTCATTCCGCCAGCAGCTGGTCGATTTTCGCCGCCAGAATCAGGTCATTGAGGGTGAGTCCTTTGGCCGCATGGGTGGTCAGGGTAATGTGCGCCTGGTTGTAGCCAAAGCAGATCTCCGGGTGGTGGTCTTCCTTATGCGCCAGCCAGGCCACGGCATTGATAAAGGCCATCACCTGATGGTAGTTTTTGAAATCGAAGGTTTTGCTGAGTGTTTTGTAGTCCAGGCTCACCGTCCAGCCGGGCAGCTGAGACAGATAGCTTTCGATCGTAGGGATAATCAGCGGCTTGCTGCCTTTGGGAATGTATTGGCAGCGTTCTTGCAGCAAGATTTTCAGCGGTTCGACGGTTTCACTCATGACGCAATTCCTTCAGGTGTTGAATACGGATCGGGGCCGGTGGGTGGCTGTCATGCCAGGCGGAATACCAGGGGTCCGGCGTCAAGGTTGCCGCATTGTCGCGGTACAGCTTGAGCAGAGCATTGATCAGCGCATCGGCGCCCACATGCCGGGCGGCGAAGGCGTCTGCCTCAAACTCATGCACCCGGCTCAAGGCGCTCATCAGCGGGCTGAGCCAGAAGAACAGCACCGGCACCGCCGTGGTGAACAGTACCAGCGCCATACCGGCGGAGGTGTAGTCGGCACCGAGTCCATGGAAAAAGGCGGGGCTGTGCAGTGCCCAGTCCAGCAGCCAGAAGCCCGCCAGGCTGATCAGCGCTGAAAGCAACAGGCGCTTGCGGATGTGCCCGTGGCGGAAATGGCCCAGCTCGTGGGCTAGTACCGCTTCGATCTCATCCGGGCTTAAGCGGTTCAATAGGGTGTCGAAAAAGACAATGCGTTTGTGTTGACCCGTCCCAGTAAAATAGGCGTTGCCGTGGCTGCTGCGGCGGGAGCCGTCCATGACGAAAATACCGTCGGAAGTAAAGCCGGTGCGCGCAAGCAGGGCTTCGATACGCTCTCGCAGGGCGGCGTCCTCCAACGGGGTGAAGGTGTTAAACAGGGGCGCGATCCACTTAGGAAAGGCCCACAGTAACAAGAGCTGTACAGCCAGCCACAGCGCCCAGGCCCATAGCCACCAGAGTCCGCTGGCGTTGGCCATCAACCACACCAGGGCGTAGACCACCGGTGTGCCCAGCACGGCGGCCAGCAACCAGCCTTTGAGCAGGTCGATGATAAACTGTTTCACCGTCGTGCGGTTAAAGCCGAACGCCGCCTCAATGCGGAAGGTGCGCAGAATTTGAAAGGGCAGGTGCAATAGGCTCAAAAACCACAGCGTTGAGAGCACGAAAAAGGTCTCACGCCATAGCGGCGGTAATTGGGTCTGCAACCACATCTGATACAGCTCATTGAAGCCATCGCCCAGGGTCATGAAATAGAGCACGGCGGTGTCGAAAAACAACCTATGGCGTTCCAACTGCAGTTTGGCGCGGGTGTAGTCGGCGGCCTTCTGATGGGCCGTTAAGGAGACCCTATCCGCAAAGGCAGGGGGCACCTGATCCCGGTGCGCGGCCACGCGCAGTTGTTGGCGGATATTGAGCACCAGCTCTACCCCTAAACGCAGCACCAAAGCGGCGATGAAAAGTTGTTCAATGATATTCATAAGCCTGTCAGAATAAGCAAGTTGATACTATTTTACGGGGAGAAGTCATGCTGCAGGAAAACAATCTTATCTGGATCGATCTGGAGATGACGGGACTGGATCCGGATCGGGACCGCATTATTGAAATTGCCACCATCGTCACCGACAGTGAACTGACTATTCTTGCCGAAGGCCCAGTGCTGGCCATTGCCACGCCGGAGGCGGTGCTTGCGGGTATGGATGAATGGAATCGTGAGCACCACGGTGCTTCCGGGTTATTGGCGCGCATCCGCAGCGAGGGGGTGCCCATTGAAGAGGCGGAGCAGCGCACTCTGGACTTCTTGGCCCAGTGGGTGCCGGCGGGCAAATCGCCCATGTGCGGCAACAGTATCTGTCAGGATCGGCGTTTTCTGGTGCGGGGCATGCCCAAGTTGGAAGCTTTTTTCCACTACCGCAATCTGGATGTCAGCACCCTGAAGGAGTTGGCGCGGCGTTGGGCGCCTGCGGTGTATGCACAGGCGCAACAACTCAAGCGGGATCGGCATCTGGCGTTGGAGGATATCAAGGACTCCATCGAAGAACTACGCTGTTATCGTAAGCAGCTGTTTTTGCCGCAATTTCGTGGCGAGAGGGCATAAGCAAACGCTATAATGATCAGTTCTTTCTTTTATTTCCTTTATTTGGCTAATTGGAGGACCAAGTTGTGGAATTGACAGGGGCCCAGATCGTCATCAAGTTTCTTGAGGACGAGGGTGTAGAGCATATTTGGGGGTATCCCGGTGGCGCCGTGCTGCCGATTTACGATGCCCTGGATACGGACGCCAAAACGCTCAACCATATTCTGGTGCGTCACGAGCAGGCGGCTGTACACGCAGCGGATGGCTATGCACGCTCTACAGGCAAGCCCGGTGTGGTGCTGGTCACCTCCGGTCCCGGCGCAACCAACGCCGTGACCGGTATTGCCACAGCCTATATGGACTCCATCCCGCTGGTAGTGCTCACCGGACAGGTGCCCACTGCCATGATCGGGCTGGATGCATTCCAAGAGGTGGATACGGTTGGTGTCACGCGCCCCATCGTCAAACACAACTTTCTGGTCAAGGATGTGAATGACCTGGCGATGACGCTGAAAAAAGCGTTCTATATCGCCACCACGGGCCGACCCGGTCCGGTGGTCGTTGACATTCCCAAGGATGTACAAACCGCCACAAGCGACTATCAATATCCCCAGGAAGTGAAGCTGCGTTCTTATCAGCCGGTGACCAAGGGCCACAGTGGGCAGATCAAACGCGCTGTGGACATGATGCTTAGTGCTGAACGCCCCATTTTCTATGTGGGCGGCGGCGTGGTGTTGGACGATGCCAGCGAGCAGCTGGTGAGTCTGGCCCGCAAGCTGGGTTATCCGGTGACCACCACCCTGATGGCGTTGGGGGCGTATCCGGCTTCCGACAAGCAATGGTTGGGCATGTTGGGAATGCATGGTACGTATGAGGCCAATCTGGCCATGCACCATGCCGACACGCTGATTGCCATTGGTGCCCGTTTCGACGACCGGGTGACGGGCAATATCGAGCGTTTCTGCCCCCATGCCAGGATTATTCACGTGGACATTGATCCGGCATCCATCTCGAAAAATGTGCAGGTGGACATTCCCATTGTGGGCTCGGTCAACAGCGTTCTGGCCGATATGAACCGGGTGCTGGACAAACAGTTGGCTAAAGGGGTGAAGCCGGATGCAGAGCAGCTGGCGGCCTGGTGGGATCAGATCAACCAGTGGCGTAGCATCGACTGCCTGAAATACGCACCCGTGGGGAACAAAATTAAACCCCAGGCGGCGGTGGAAGCGGTCTGGCGGATCACTGAAGGGGATGCGTTTGTCACCTCCGATGTGGGTCAACATCAGATGTATGCGGCGCAATACTACCGCTTTGACAAGCCGCGGCGCTGGATCAATTCCGGCGGTCTGGGCACCATGGGCTTTGGTCTGCCGGCGGCCATGGGTGCGCAGCTGGCTCATCCGGATGCCACGGTGGTGTGCATCACCGGTGAGGGCTCCATCCAGATGAACATTCAGGAGCTGTCCACCTGTCTGCAATACGGGTTGCCGATCAAGATCGTCAACCTCAATAACGGCTTTTTGGGTATGGTGCGTCAGTGGCAGGAGCTGTTCTATGAACGGCGTTATTCCATGTCCTACATGGATTCCCTGCCGGATTTCGTCGCCCTGGCGGAAGCCTATGGCCATGTGGGCATGCGCATCGACAAGCCGGAAGAGCTGGAGGACAAGCTCAAGGCGGCTTTTGCCCTGAAAGACCGGTTGGTGTTTATCGATATTCAGGTGGAGAAGACAGAGAATGTCTATCCCATGATTCCTGCCGGCGCCGGTCAGGATGAGATGATTCTGGTGTAGGGGGGCGAACAATGAAACACATCATTTCCATTCTGATCGAAAACGAGGCCGGTGCGCTCTCGCGCGTCGCCGGGCTCTTTTCCGCCCGGGGTTATAACATTCAGGCGTTGACGGTGGCACCCACCGAGGACCCCACCCTCTCTCGTCTGACCTTGACCACGGTGGGCGACGACCGCCAGATTGAGCAGATCATCAAACAGCTGAATAAGCTGGTTGATGTGGTCAAAGTGGTGGATTTGACCGATGGGGCCCACTATGCGGTGGAGATCATGCTGGTCAAGCTGCGCGCAGTGGGCCCCCAGCGGGAAGAGTTTAAGCGCCTTGCCGATATTTTCGAGGCCAGGATCGTGGATGTGACACCCACCACCTACACCTTGCAGTTGTTGGGCGACAGTCACAAATTGGATCTGCTGTTGGAAAACGTGCATCCGGACTATATCCTGGAGACTGTGCGTTCCGGCGGCGTAGGCCTGCAGCGTGGCGACAAGTTTTTACATATTTGATGAGAGGACACATTATGAGCGAAAGCAAGCAGTTGAATATTTACTATGATAAGGACTGTGACCTGTCCATTATCCGTGGCATGAAAGTGGCGGTCATTGGTTTTGGCTCCCAGGGGCACGCCCATGCGTTGAACCTGGCGGATTCCGGTGTGGATGTGGTCGTGGGTCTGCGGGAAGGTTCCGGTTCCTGGCGTAAAGCGGAGCGGGCGGGACTGACGGTCATGCCGGTGGCCAAAGCGGTGGCGCAAGCTGACCTGGTGATGATTTTGACGCCCGATGAGTTCCAGGCGACGCTATATAAGATAGAGATCGAGCCCCATTTGAAAGTGGGCGGTACCTTGGCCTTCGCTCACGGCTTTTCCATCCTCTACAACCAGATCGTGCCGCGCAAGGATCTGGATGTGATCATGATCGCCCCCAAAGCCCCTGGGCATACGGTGCGTTCTGAATTTGTCAAAGGGGGCGGCATTCCCGATCTGATTGCCGTGCATCAGGACGCTTCCGGCAAAGCCAAGCAGGTGGCCCTGTCCTACGCTTCCGCCATTGGCGGTGGTCGCACCGGCATTATCGAGACCACCTTCAAGGATGAAACCGAGACCGACCTGTTCGGTGAGCAGGCGGTGTTGTGCGGCGGCTGCGTCGAGCTGGTCAAGGCCGGTTTTGAAACCCTGGTGGAGGCCGGCTATCCAGCAGAGATGGCCTATTTCGAGTGTCTGCATGAGCTGAAATTGATTGTGGATTTGATGTACGAAGGCGGCATTGCCAATATGAACTACTCCATCTCCAATAATGCGGAGTATGGCGAGTATGTGACCGGCCCGAAAGTGATCAATGAAGAGTCCCGCAAGGCCATGCGCCAGGCGCTGAAAGATATTCAAACAGGCCAATACGCCAAGCAGTTTATCCTGGAAGGCCAGAGCGGCTATCCGGAAATGACCGCCCAGCGTCGTCTGAATGAAGAACATGAAATTGAAAAGGTGGGCGCGCGTCTGCGTGGCATGATGCCTTGGATCAGCGCCAATAAGATTGTGGACAAGGACAAGAACTGATCGCCGTTTAACACAGGCAGTCGGGGCGTAAGCCCCTACTGTTGAGTGGTGGGCATCAGGTTGGATTTGCTAAACGCAAAAGGAAACACAATGAACACACAACTTATGCGCATATCAACTGCGGTTGCCCTTTCCGCGCTAATCTCAACTCAGGCATTGGCGCAGCAGGCCCGTGGTGGCAAAAGTTATGCAGGTATCCAGCTGACCCAGACTCAAACGGAGTATAACGTGGGCGCCAAATTTTCCATACCCGTTGCCAGCATCAGGTTGGGTTACCATATCAACGACTATTTCTCCATGGAAGGTCGCTTGGGTGTGCCCATCGGTGATGATACGGATAAAGTCAATATCAATAATGTTGCTTATCAGATTACCCTTTCGCCTGACTATATGTGGGGGCTTTATGGTGTGGTCCACCTGGATGTGACTGACCAGTTCTCCCTCTATGCACTGGCTGGCTATACGAGGACACATGGCAGCTCCAAGGTCACAGGCGGGGTACTGCCTGAAACATTAAAGGATGATGATGATGGCTTTTCTGCGGGTGGTGGCATTGAGTTT
>DQVN01000119.1 GCA_015661715.1 Sulfurivirga caldicuralii | reverse complement strand
TGGGGTTTACCAATATCGATGATGTGGGCCAGGCAGGATTGGAAAAGGTGTTTGATCACTGGCTGCGGGGAACGCCGGGACAGATCCGCGTGATCAAAGACCTGAGAGGGCAGGTGGTGGATTTTTATGATACGGTGCGCCCCTTGAAGCCCGGTCAAGACATGGTATTGGCGTTGGATGAGCGCATTCAGTATTTTACCTATCGGGCATTAAAGCGGGCCATGATCCAGCACCAGGCACGGGCAGCGGCAGCGATTGTGCTGGATGCGCGCACAGGGGAAATTCTCGCCTTGGCCAGCCAGCCGGGCTACAACCCCAATGACCGTAGTCAGATTGTGCCTCAGCGTACCCGCAACCACGCCGTCTCCGACTTGATTGAGCCGGGTTCCACTATCAAGCCGTTTGTTATGGCCAAGGCGCTGGATGTGGGGGTGGTGGCAGCAGATGAGCAGATCGACACCTCACCCGGGGTATTGAAAGTGGGTGCTCATTTGGTGCGGGATGACACAAACAAAGGCGTGCTGACACTTGCGGAAATTATCAAACGCTCAAGCAATGTGGGTATCAGCAAGATCGCCTTGCGTATGCAGCCGCAACAGATGTGGTCGCTGTTTCATCAGTTGGGCCTGGGTCGAGATAGTGGCTTGTTTATGCATGGTGAAGCCATGGGGCAGTTGCGCACTGCGGATACTTGGACAGCGGTGGATCAGGCGTGGGCCGCCTTTGGTTATGGTGTCCAGGTGAACCTGCTGCAACTGGCGCGGGCTTATGTGGCGCTGGCCAATGATGGGGCGTTGTTGCCATTGAGCCTGTTTAAGCTGGACCATGCGCCCAAAGCGGAGGTGCAGGTATTGAGTGCAGAGGCGGCGCGCAGCGTGCGCCGGATGATGGAGGCGGTGACCCAGAAAGGGGGAACGGCGCCCGATGCCCATGTGCCCGGGTTCAGCGTGGCCGGTAAGACCGGTACGGTGCATAAAAGCGGCGGCCGGGGTTATACGCTGGATCGCTATCGCAGCCTGTTTGTCGGCATCATCCCTGCCGATCAGCCGGATATGGTCATGGTGATCATGGTCGATGAACCCAGTCGCGGCATCTATTATGGCGGCAAGGTGGCCGCGCCCATTTTCAGTGAAGTGATGCGTCAGGCTGTGCGTCTGCGCAATCTGGTACCGGATCGGAGCGAATGAAAACGCAACGGCAACTGCTGCATTGGTTAGGACAAAGCGGTGGCGATGATAGGCCGCTGCAGCATCTGGTGCTGGACAGCCGCAGGGTGCAGGCGGATGATGTGTTTGTGGCGCTTCCTGGTCAGGGCGGGCATGGGTTGGATTATCTGCACCAGGCCATTGCCCGAGGCGCGGCATTGGTGCTGAGCGATCGGCCGGCCACGGCCCCTGTGCCTCTTGTGGTGATCCCGGATCTGCGCGCCCGCTTAGGGGATTTGGCCCGCTGGTACTATGATGCGCCTGATGAGGCGCTGACACTGGTTGGGGTGACCGGCACCAATGGCAAAAGCTCCACGGTTTGGTATCTGGTGCAACTGTGGCAGGCGCTGGGGCGCCGTGCAGCCATGATTGGCACCCTGGGTTATGGGGAGCCGGACAGGTTGCAGCCGGCAGCCAATACCACGCCGGATGTGTTGACACTACAGCGGTTGTTGCGCAGCTTTGTGGATGCCGGTATTCAGGCGGTGGCCATGGAGGTCTCCTCCCACGCCATTGACCAAGGGCGCATTGACGGACTTCGCTTTGACGCGGTGGTCCTGACCCAGATGGGCCGGGATCATCTGGACTACCATGGCAGTGAGACGGCCTATCATGCTACGAAGGTGCGTCTGTTCACCGACTGGCCCAGTGGTGTTCAGGTATTGAATGCAGAGGATGCGCAAGGACGCGCCCTGGCGGCATTATGTTCTAATCCTGTAACCTTTGGGCGGCAGCAAGCTGCCCACTTACGCTGTGTGCGTCTGGTGGCCCATGAGAAAGGCTTAAAAGGATTGTTGCAGGGGGAAGATGGTTCGTTGGCCTGTCAGACGCCCCTTTTGGGTCTGTTTAACTGGGAAAATATCTGTGCCGCGCTGTTGGCGTGTGCAAAAACAGGGGGACCCCCTCTGAACATTCTGGTAGAGCAGTTGCGCCATTTGAAACCTGTGGCGGGACGCATGGAGAAAATCGCCGATGAACCGGTGGTGATTATCGACTATGCCCACACACCGGATGGGTTGGCGGCTTTATTGGAAAGTGTGCGGGCGCACTATCCCGGGCGTACCCTGTGGTTGGTGTTTGGCGCCGGGGGCGAGCGGGATCGGGGCAAGCGCCCGCTGATGGGACAGGTGGCGGCCCAATGGGCCGACCGCATTATCCTGACCAGCGATAACCCCCGTTGTGAAGACCCGCAGCGCATTTTGGACGATATTGCCCAGGGCATTGCGGGCAAGCCGTTAAAGATCTTCCGTGATCGGGGGCGCGCCATTCAGACGGCGCTGCAGTGTGCGCGGGCGCAGGATGTGGTGGTCATTGCCGGTAAAGGACATGAGAATACGCAGCAGTTGTGTGGCCAGGTACGGCCTTTCAGCGATCGGGATGAAGTGGAAAAATGGTTGAAGCGGTGAACTTTCCTCTGGCCGATATTTTTCCCCTGCTCGGGTGTGCGCCTGGGGATGGGGTGGCGCAGCGGGTGGTCACCGATACACGCCAACTGCGTTCAGGTGATCTGTTTGTGGCCATTCGCGGCCAACGCTTTGACGGGCATGATTTTGTTGCGCAGGCCGCAGCGGCCGGTGCGGCGGGAGCGGTGGTGATGCAGCGGCAGCCGGTCGATTTGCCCCAGTGTCAGGTGGTCGATACGCGCCATGCCTATGGGCAGATCGCGCGCTGGCACCGTCGGCGGATCCCTTTACGGGCGCTGGTGGGGGTGACCGGCTCCAATGGCAAGACCTCGACTAAGGGGATGCTGGCGGCGGTGTTGTCGCAGGTGGCGCCCACCCATGCCACAGCGGGTAATTTGAACAATGACCTGGGCGTGCCTGCCACCCTGTTGGGTCTGATGCCCGATCATCACTATGCGGTGGTGGAGATGGGCGCCAACCATGGGGGAGAAATCGCCTATTTGGGTGCCTTGGCTGAACCGGATCTGGGCATTATTACCCAGGCGGCAGAAGCCCATGTGGGAGCGTTCGGTTCCTTGGCGCAGATCATCCAGACCAAAGGGGAACTGATCGACGCCCTGCCCAAAGGGGGCGTGATCGTGCTCAATCGGGACTCACCGGGATTTGCTGAATGGTCTGAGCGTGCGCAGCAGCGGGAGGTTGAGGTGGTCTGCTTCGGTCAGCATGAAGCGGCGCAAGTCCGTCTGCTGCAGGTTGTACAGCGCACAACCGGTGTCAGGCTGCAGTTGCAGGATCTGCACGGTGTGCGCCGGGAGGTGCTGTTGCCAGTGTGGGGACAGCATCAGGCGTGGAATGCGGCGGCGGTGGTGGCGGCGGCTCAGTCGCTGGCCCTTGAGTGGGATGCCATCGCCGCTGGCTTACAAGGATTTAGCGGTGTGCCCGGTCGGATGCAACCGATGGCGCTCAAAGGCGGCGGGGTGGTGGTGGATGACAGCTATAATGCCAACCCGGCTTCAGTGCGTGCCGCCGTGGAGAGTTTGTTGCGCTTGGGGCCGCCGGTGCTGGTGTGCCTGGGGCCGTTGGAGGAGCTGGGAGATCGGGAAGCGCAATACCTGGCGGAACTGGGGACGTGGATGGGGGCGCAGGGTGTGCGGCGGCTGTGGGGATTGGGTGAGCGATTGCTACCCGCGGTCGATGGCTTTGGGGAAGGGGGGCAGATCTTTATGGATCACGCTGCCATGGCGCGCGCCTTGGTTAGGCAGTTGCAGCAGCATCCTGAAACAATGGTTCTGGTCAAGGGGTCGCGCAGTGCGGCCATGGAAAAACTGATTCACAGGCTGAAAGAAGCGCATGCTGATCTATTTGTTTGACTATCTGGCTCAGTTTGAGCCGGCCTTTCGCGTGTTTCACTACACCACTCTGCGGGCCATCCTGAGCACCCTGACGGCTTTGGTGGTCTCCTTTCTCATTGGGCCGAAGGTGATCCGCTGGCTGACGGAAAAAAAGATCGGCCAGGCCATTCGTGAAGATGGCCCTCAGAGTCATTTCAACAAGGCCAATACGCCCACCATGGGCGGGGTGATGATTCTGTTTGCCATTTTTGTTGCCCTGTTGCTGTGGGGCGATCTCACCAATACCTATCTGCTGATTGCCCTGGCGACCACCCTGGGGTTTGGTTTGATCGGCGCCTATGACGATTATCGTAAGGTGGCCTATCGGGATCCCAATGGGATGAAAGCGCGCTATAAGTATCTGCTGCAGTCCATATTGGGATTGGGGGCCGCCTGGGCCCTCTATATGGTGGGGCCACAGCCGCAGATGGATCACCTGTTGATTCCGTTTATGAAGGATACCTGGCTCTATCTGGGCATCGGTACGGTGGTGCTGGGCTATTTTGTGATCGTGGGTACCTCCAATGCGGTCAATCTGACCGATGGGCTGGATGGATTGGCCATTCTACCCTCCAGTATGGTGGCCGGCGCGCTGGGCATTTTCGCCTACGCCACAGGCCACAGTGTGTTTGCCAATTATCTCCAGATTCCCTATATCCCGGGGGTGGGAGAGTTGAGTCTATTTGCCGGGGCGATTGTGGGCGCCGGGTTGGGGTTTTTGTGGTTCAACACCCATCCGGCGCGGGTGTTCATGGGGGATACGGGGTCGCTGGCGCTGGGGGCGGCCTTGGGGGTGCTGGCCATCGCTACCCGCCAGGAGCTGATTCTGTTCATTATGGGGGGCGTGTTTGTGGCCGAAGCCGTATCCGTCATGCTCCAGGTGGGTTCCTACAAGCTGCGGGGCAAGCGGATCTTTCTCATGGCGCCGCTGCATCATCACTTTGAGATGAAGGGGTGGCCTGAGCAGTTGATTACGGTGCGCTTCTGGATCATCACCATCATTCTGGTGTTGATCGGTCTGGCGAGTTTGAAGATACGATGAAATACGGTATTGTCGGCTTAGGCACCACGGGGCAGTCGGTATTGCGTTATCTGCCGCCACAGCAGGTGGCCTGGGCCTGGGATACCCGGGAGACGATCCCGTTGGCGCTACTGCAGGCCCGTTGGCCGCAGGTGGATTTTTATCGGGGGGCTTTGCCCGCATCCTGCTGGCAAGGGGTGGATGCGCTGGTGGTCAGCCCCGGAGTGAGCCTGGCGCATCCCGCCCTGGCCCCGGCGCGCAGTCGACCCATTCCCATGATTGGCGATATTGAGCTGTTTGCCCGGGCGGTAACCAGGCCGGTGATTGCCATTACCGGATCCAACGGTAAAAGTACGGTGACCACGCTGGTGGCGCAGATGCTGCAGGCAGCGGGCGTGGATGCGGCAGCCGGGGGTAATCTGGGCACCCCCGCGCTGGATCTGCTGTCACAGGATGCGGCGGTGTATGTGTTGGAGTTGTCCAGCTTTCAGTTGGAAACCACCAGTTCGCTCCAGGCGCGAGCGGCGGCGTTGTTGAATATCAGCGCAGATCACATGGATCGCTATGCCACCTTGTCGGACTATGTGGCCGCTAAGGCGCGCATCTTTCACCGGGCTGAGTGGGCGGTGGTGCCGGCTCAGTGGGCGCATTTGGCGCAACCGGCGGCTGAGCAGGTGTCCTTTGGCCTGCAACCGCCGCAGCGCCCTCAGGATTTTGGCGTGGTCAATGGTTGGCTGGTACAGGGGGAGCGGCCCCTGCTGCAGGTGGCAGCGCTGAAGTTGCCCATGGCCCACATGCAGTTGAATGTGCTGGCGGCTTTGGCGCTGGTGGCCCCCTTTGGTGTGGATTTGTCGGCGGCGGCGCAGACGGCGGCCCGTTTCACAGGCTTGCCCCATCGCACCCAGCGGGTGCCCAGTGAGGATGGCATTGTGTGGGTGAATGACTCCAAAGGCACCAATGTGGGCGCCACTTTGGCGGCGTTGCACAGTTTTCTTGACCAAGGGCCGGTGATTCTGGTGGCCGGTGGGGTGGCTAAAGGGCAGGATTTTACGCCCTTGGCGCAAGCGGCCCAACGCTGCCGTCAAGTGATCCTGTTCGGTCAGGATCGGGCGCGCATTGCTCAGGCGATGGAGAAGGTGGGGCTTGTACCTGTGGTGGTGGAGACGCTGACTGCCGCCTTAAAGGTGGCTCAGGCGTGTGCCTGGCGGGGGGATGTGGTGCTGTTTTCCCCCGCCTGTGCCAGTTTTGATCAGTTTGCCAATTATCAACAGCGGGGAGAGGCTTTTTGTGACTGGGTCCGCACACACGCACGTTGAGGCGCCTGTGGATGGTTGGCTGCTGGGGGCGTTGCTGCTGCTGATGGGGTTGGGGCTGACCATGGTGCTGTCCGCCTCTGGCCCTTATGCCGAACGGCTCTTTGGCAATGGGTGGCACTATGTTGTCCGTCAGGGGATGGCCATGGTCATGGGGGCAGGGGTGATGGTGTTGATCCTGCGCACCCCCACGGATATTTGGGCGGCACATCGAGGTAAGCTGTTGATTGTCACGCTGGTGCTGTTGGTGGCTGTGCTGCTGGTAGGACATGAGGTGAATGGCGCCCGGCGTTGGTTGCCCTTGGGGGTGGTGAATTTCCAGCCGGCGGAGCTGGCTAAGCTGGTGACCGTGATCTTTATGGCCGGCTATTTGGCCCGACATGCAGAGGCGCTCAAGGCGCAGTTGGGGGCTGTCATGCGTCTGGGGCTGCCCTTTGGTTTGATGGCGGTGCTGCTGCTGTTGGAGCCGGATTATGGCTCTACCTTTGTGGTAATGGTGATTATCGCCGCCTTGCTGCTGATTGCCGGGGCGCCCTGGCGTTATTTTGTCCTGCTGGTGCTGCCCATTGCGCTGGCACTGGTGGCGCTGGTGATCTTTTCTCCCTACCGCATGGCGCGGGTGACCAGTTTTCTGGATCCTTGGGCGGATCCTTTCGGTCAGGGATATCAGTTGGTGCAGGCATTGATTGCCTTTGGCAGTGGCGGGCTCACTGGTGTGGGCCTGGGGGAGAGTGTGCAGAAGCTGTTCTATCTGCCGGATGCCCATACCGACTTCATTTTTGCTATTTTTGCTGAGGAGTTCGGCTTTGTGGGCGTGGTGATGCTCATGGCCCTGTATGTGTTTATTTTTTGGCGTGTGTTTGCCATCGGGCGCGCGGCCTTGGCGCAGGATAGGCTGTTCCAGGCATTGCTGGCCTTTGGCGTGGGGGTCTGGTTTATGCTGCAGGCGTTGATCAATATGGGCGTCAATCTGGGTCTGTTTCCCACTAAGGGGTTGACGCTGCCCTTTTTCAGTTATGGGGGCTCCAGTGTATTGGTGTTTGCCGCCGCCTTTGCCCTGGTGCTGCGGGTGGACTGGGAAAACCGTCATCAACAGGTCAGCAGTGATGCTTGAGCGGATAACCATTATGGCTGCAGGAACCGGTGGCCATGTCTTTCCCGGCCTGGCCATTGCGCAAGCCTTTCAGCAAGCAGGCGTTGAGGTACACTGGCTGGGTAGCCTGAGTGGAATGGAAAAGCGCTGGGTGGAATCTGCCGGTATTCCGTTTGCGGCCATTTCCATCGGTGGTTTGCGCGGCAAGGGGGTTTCGGGCTGGTTGCAGGCGCCTGTGCGGGTGAGTCGGGCGGTGGGGCAGGCGCGGCAGATTCTTGAGCGGCAAGGGGCGCAGGCGGTATTGGGTATGGGTGGTTTCGTCTGCGGCCCGGGTGGCTTGGCGGCCCGCAGTTTAGGACTGCCTTTGTTTATTCACGAACAGAATGCGGTGGCAGGCCTGACCAACCGTCTTTTGGCGCCTTTGAGTCAAGGGGTGTTCGCCGGACTGCCGTTTCAGCGTAAGCCATTGCCTGGCGCGCTGCTGATGGGCAATCCGGTGCGTGAAAGTATTGAGCAGGTGCCCGCCTGGCAGGCTCATGAGGCGCCCTGGCGGATTCTGGTGCTGGGGGGGAGCCGTGGGGCTTTGGCGCTGAATGAACAGGTACCTCAAGCGTTGGCGCAGTTGCAAGTGCCCATTGAGGTGCGCCATCAGGCAGGGGAACAGACGCTCCATGTGGCTCAGCAGGCCTATCAGGCTGCAGGCGTTGCGGCGGCGGTGACCCCGTTTATTGAGGATATGGCAGCGGCCTATGCCTGGGCGGATCTGGTGATCTGTCGCGCGGGCGCCCTGACCGTGAGCGAGATCATGGCGGTGGGACGGGCGGCGATTCTGGTGCCCTTTCCCTATGCGGTGGACAAGCATCAGCAGGCCAATGCCATGGCGCTGGTGGAGCAGGGGGCGGGTGTGTGTTTGCCGCAGCAGACGCTAACGCCGCAGATTCTGGCGCAGCAGATTGCTGACTGGTTGGATTCGGCGCGCCTGGCATCGGCCTCAGCGGCGCTGCGCCGTGCCTATCAACCGGGGGCGGCGCAGCGGATTGTGGCGCAGATTTTGGAGCGGATGGGTGAAAGATCAGATTAAGCATATTCATTTTGTCGGCATCGGCGGTGTGGGTATGGCGGGCATCGCCGAGGTGTGCCTGAACCTGGGTTATCAGGTCAGCGGGTCGGATCTGAGCACCTCGGCCAATGTGCAGCGGCTGCGGGCCTTGGGCGCAGCGGTGCATATCGGTCATGCGGCCTCGGCGGCACAGGGCGCGGATGTGGTGGTGGTCTCCTCCGCGGTGGCGGAAGATAATCCGGAAATTCAATGGGCCCGCGCCCACCGGATTCCGGTGATCCCCCGGGCGATGATGCTGGCGGAGCTGATGCGCATGCGTTTTGGCATTGCCATTGCCGGCACCCATGGCAAGACCACCACCACCAGCCTGACGGCGGCCATACTCACCGAAGGGGGGCTGGATCCCACCTATGTGATTGGGGGACGGCTCAATGCCACTGGCGCCCACGCGCGCCTTGGGACCAGCCGCTATCTGGTGGCGGAGGCGGATGAGTCGGATGCGTCTTTTCTCTATCTGTTGCCCCACATGGCGGTGATCACCAATATCGAACCGGATCATATGCAGACCTATGGTGGGGATTTTGCCCGCTTGCAGGATACCTTTGTGCAGTTCGTCCAGCGTCTGCCCTTTTACGGGCAGGTGATTGTGTGCCATGAAGATCCGGTGATCCGTGCGTTGATGCCCCGTTTTGAACGGCGCACCCTGACCTATGGTCTCAGCCCGGAAGCGGATCTGTATGCCAGCGATATTCAGTTTTCCGGGCTCAGCAGCCGGTTTACCCTGCATTATGGCAGCTTGCGTTTGCCGGTGCGCTTGAATATGCCGGGGCAGCACAATGTGCTCAATGCGTTGGCGGCATCAGCTGTGGCCTTGTCGCTGGATGTGGCGCCGGCGGCGATCCAGGCGGCCCTGGCGCGATTCAGCGGTGTGGGGCGGCGCTTTCAGGTGGGGCGGATGCGCTTGGCTGACAAGCAGTTGGTGCTGGTGGATGATTATGGTCACCATCCCACGGAAATTGCCGCCACCTTGGCCGCCGCCCGTCAAGCGTGGCCCGATCGCCGGCTTTGGTTGGTGTTTCAATTGCACCGCTACAGCCGTACCGCAGAGCAGTTTGACCGTTTTGTCGCGGTGTTGCAGCAGGCGGATGGGGTGATTCTGCCGCCGGTGTATGCCGCCGGGGAGGCGCCGCTGCCGGGTGCCGATCATGGGGCGGTGGCGCGGGCCATGCGCTCGCAAGGGTATGAGCGGGTATTCGTCACGGAGGATCTGGACAGTTGCCGGGCACGGTTGGTGCCATTGGTGGCAGATAACGATGTTGTATTGGTCATGGGGGCAGGCAGTATTGGCCAGCTGGCCCGCCGGTGGCAAAGGGAGCAGGGTGATGGGTGAGCGTATAGCAGTATTGATGGGCGGGGTGTCTCAGGAGCGCCCCATATCCTTACGCAGTGGCGAGGCGGTGGTGGCCGCCTTGCAGCAGCAGGGGATGGCGGCTGAAGGGTTCGATGTCCGCACCTTGGAGGATCTGGAGGCGGCGGCCCGATGGGCGGATGTGGCCTTTCTAACCCTCCATGGCCGTTGGGGTGAAGATGGTACGGTGCAGGGGATTCTCGATACCCTGGCGTTGCCCTATACGGGCAGCGGTCTGGCGGCTTCTGCTTTGGCCATGGATAAAATGCGCACCAAGCTGGTGTGGCAGGCATTGGGGTTGCCCACCCCCGCATTTGATGTGGTGACGCCGGATCGGCCGTTGGATATGACCACTTTTGCGCTGAACTTTCCGGTGATGGTCAAACCGGCCCACGAAGGCTCCAGCATCGGCATGGCCCGCGCGGATACGCCTTCTGCGCTGCATGATGCCGTTGAGGCGGCATTGGCGCTGGATACGGTGGTGTTGATTGAGCAGTGGATCGAGGGGGCGGAGTACACGGCGGGTATTGTGGGTGAGCAGGTGTTGCCGTTGATCCGCGTGGAGACACCGCGACAATTTTATGACTTTACGGCCAAATATGCCGCCACGGATACCCGCTATCACTGCCCCTGTGGATTGGATCCACACCAGGAAGGGGCGCTGGCCCATTTGGCCATGCGCGCTTTTCAGGCGGTTGGTGCACAAGGCTGGGGCCGGGTGGATATGATGGTGGATGAAAGCGGTCAAAGCTGGTTGATTGAGGTCAACACTCTTCCGGGCATGACGGATCATTCTCTGGTGCCCATGGCGGCGCAGCAGCTGGGTTGGGATTTCGCTACGCTGGTGATGCGTATTCTGGAGACAGTGCAGCGATGACCCGGCGCATGTGGTTGGGGTGGATTCTGGCTTTGGCGCTGCTGGTGGGCGCGCTGGTTGCGCTGCTGGCGCTGCCGGTGGTCAAGGAGTGGGAGATTCACCTGCCTGACAATCCAGCGGTTCAAGTGGATGAGCAGGCAGTGAAGGCTTTGTTGCAGCCTTTTGAAGGACAGCGCTTTTTGACCTTGCCGTTGGATCAGGTGCGTCAGGCGGTGATGCGCCATCCATGGGTGGCCGATGCCCGGGTGGTGCGTATCTGGCCGGATCGGGTCCGTATTGAAGTGATGTATCAGCGGCCGGTGGCCCGTTGGGGAGAACGGGCACTGGTCAATGAGTATGGGGTGGTGTTTTATCCGTCCCATCTTCAGGGGTTTGAACAGTTGCTGCGCTTGGATGGGCCTGAAGTGCAGGATGCGGCAGAGTTATTGACCATGGCGGTATGGCTCAGGCAGCAGATGGGTTTAAAAGGATGGCAGTTGATTGGCGTGAAGCGCCATGCGGGCGGCAGTGTGGAGACACGCTGGTGGCCGCAACGGACGATCTGGGGGGAGATGGAGGATTATCGGGCGCAGTTCAGCCGCTTCATGGCCGCCTGGCCACAGGTGAGATCGGCCTTGCGAGAGGCGGCAATCAGCGTAGATTTGCGCTATAGTAATGGTTTTACTATACGAACAGAACAGTTGAGCGGATCTGACGGACAACATGGCGCGCAAAAAACAGAGCAGTGATATGATCGCCGGACTGGATATCGGCACTTCCAAAATCGCCGCGGTGATCGCCAAGGTGCGGCCGGACAACACCCT
Organism: Sulfurivirga caldicuralii; assembly: GCA_015661715.1. Lineage (GTDB taxonomy): Bacteria > Pseudomonadota > Gammaproteobacteria > Thiomicrospirales > Thiomicrospiraceae > Sulfurivirga > Sulfurivirga caldicuralii_A. The sequence continues at coordinate 375 of DQVN01000119.1, read as the reverse complement.
GGAGGTGGTGGGCTTTGGTACTGCCCCTTCGCGGGGGTTGCGCAAGGGGGTGGTTTCAGACATCGATTTGACCGTCCACGCCATTCAGCAGGCGGTGGATGAAGCCGAGCGCATGGCCGGGATCGCCGTGGAGTCGGTATATGTGGGTATTGCTGGCAGCCATATCCAAAGCCGTAACTCCCACGGTATGGTGGCGATCCGGGGGCAGGAGGTGACCGATGAGGATCTCCAGCGGGTGATCGAGGCGGCTAAAACCGTTCCTATCAGTTCCGATCAGCGTATTCTGCATATTATCCCCCAAAGTTTCACCCTGGACGGACAGGGAGGGATCCGCCAGCCGGTGGGCATGTCCGGGGTGCGTCTGGAAGCCCATGT